>JAVEUB010000038.1:0-14040 GCA_034005785.1 Cloacimonas sp. (SeqCode)
GCAATAGAAATCTGCTCCATTATCGGCTACCGCAAGGAAGGCATCCACATCACGATACAGCTCGTACACGCGGAAAGGATTGGCAAAAGGCTCGAATACGAGCTTGTTAAGATCTTCTTCAGCTACGTTTTCGGCGCGATTTCGTTGTGTCATCAAAGCAGCACCCATAGCTACTGCCAAATGCTTGTTATCGCATTTAATTACAGGAGGCAACACAGAATCCTTCATTAGCCAGATAAGAGCTTTAGGGAAGGCGCAACGGTTCACATACGCACCCAAGAGGCTGCGATCCAGCAAAGCACGTCCATTGGAATTGCGCAAGTCCTGTCCCACAGGTATGAGCTTGCCATCGATATTCAAAATGGTATGATTCATTAGTGCCAAGGCATACTTCCAATCCGGATGATCGATGGGACGGCTATCAGTTTTATCGAACAGGGTGGGTTCCCACACGCGGCATACTTTGTTTTCCAGATCAATCTGGAAGGCGTCGTCATGCAAGACAACTTTGGAGAAGCCCTTCGGTAGGGTGCCAGCATTATCGGCATTGTTCGTATGGCTGGATTTTCCGGTACCGGAGAGGCCATAAAAAGCAATCGAGCGCTTACCAAACTTGTGATACTTGGCATCTTCGCATGAGCTAAAATCAATTTCCTTTATTCCGCCATGACATGCTGCCATGCCAATACGGATACCGGAAGTCCAAGCCAGGGTTAAAGTTCCCTTTTTTCGCTCACCGAAATAGCGCATGCCCAAGTTAACGATCACATTGTGTTTTTCGTCCACCAAAGCAAGCTGTGGTGCGCCTACGTTATTGTAGAAATCGTCGTCGCAAGTCCATTCGTTGAAGGCAATCAGGATGATGTCCTGAATTGGGAGCTTGGGGCTGGATTCATACTGTTCTTTCAGCTGTTCGTAGGGGGCAAAATTGAGCAGCCAATTGTAAAGGTTTGCTGCATCACTTTCCGTGGTGATAAAGGTTGCTTTTAGCATCAGATCTTTATCCATACCCAGAACTGCCTCAGCTTTGATGAGGGGATATTGCTGCATCTGCCACACAGCTTCGCGGAAATCACCTTCCAGCTTGTTTTTTTGGCTGGCGTTCAGGCGATGGTAGAAACGCCGGGCTTTGGCTGTTCTGCCGATGATATTTCCATGGCAATCATTTAGCACCTTGGCATCGGTTGGCAGGTTGTGGAGTTTTACAAATTCGGGATAAACCGGGAGATCTGTCATGCCCACTCCTGCCTGATTCTTGGCCATTTCATAGGCTTCCCGGATGTTAACTTTGCGCACCAAGTGGTTGTTCATCAGCGTCTCGGCGATTGCGCGAATCGGAGACATGTCCTTGAGATTGGAATAATATTCCGCACTGTGTTTGCTTGCCATCATTCCTCCATCTATGGCTGTATTTTTTTTAGGTTTCAGGTGTCAGGGGTCAGGTGTCAGGGATAAATCCGTGATAGTTACGTACCTAATTTCAACTTTTATCTATGTACAAATTATGTCAACATCTAATTACATTTTTCGAAGATTGGTAACCTGTCACCTGTCACCTGTCACCTGACACCTGACACCTAACCCCTGTCACCTGTCACCTGTCACCTGTCACCTGTCACCTGTCACCTGTCACCTCAAATAATCTTCAATTCCTTGCCGATGCTGCGGAATTTATCCAAAGCCATATCCAGTTGCGCACGTGTGTGAGTGGCCATAAACGAGCAACGGATCAAACAAGAATTCGGTGGTACAGCCGGTGGAATCACCGGGTTTATAAACACACCTTCTTCACCCAGCCTGCTCCACATTTTAAAGGCATCCATCATCTGGCCTACATGCAGGGGTATTACAGGTGTGCAGCTATCGCCCGTGTTATAACCCATCGCTTTAAATTCGTCTAACATGTAATGCGTATTTTCCCACAATTGTGCCATGCGCTCAGGCTCTTCTTTCATAATTTTCAAAGCTTCCAATACACTGGCTACTGAGGCTGGAGGCAGCGATGCTGAAAAGATTAAAGCCCGTGATTTGTGCTTCAGATAATGGATTAGCTCTTCATCTGCAGCGATAAACCCACCCACTGAGGCCAGTGACTTACTAAATGTTCCCATGATGAAATCGGTTTTATCAACCAAGCCAAAATGCTCCACAGCACCAGCACCGTTAACGCCTAAAACACCCAAAGAATGAGCTTCATCCACCATGAGGTTAGCTCCATACTTTTGGGCTAAAGCGGCGATTTCAGGTAGCTTGGCAATGTCGCCTTCCATGGAAAAAACTCCATCCACCACAATTAGTATATTCTGTCCTTGCACCTTTTGCAGCACACGTTCCAGGGAACTCATATCATTATGATTGTAGCGCAGCATGGTGCCTTCGGAAAGCTGACAGCCGTCAATAATAGAGGCATGATCGTATTTATCGGTAATAACGTATTCATTTTTGAGCACCATTGCCGAAATACAACCGAGGTTGGATTGATAACCTGTGGGATAAGACAAGGCTGCATCTTTGCCTACCAGCTTTGCCAGTTCGGCTTCCAGCTCTATATGGATGTCCAGCGTTCCATTCAGGAATCTGCTTCCAGCACAACCACTGCCATACTTCTTAACAGCCTGAATCGAGGCTTCTTTCACCCGTGGATGAGTAGTTAAACCAAGATAACTATTAGAACCCATCATCAGCATTTTTTGTCCGTTACAGATTACTTCGGTATCCTGCTCGGAACTGATTACCCTGAAATAGGGATAGTAGCCCATAGCCATTGCCTGGCGGGCATCTTTGAAATTGTAGCATTTATCCAATAAACTCATTGATTCCTCTTCTTTTAGATAATTTTAAAATCTTTCAGGTTTGTATATAAAACTCTTATCAGGCTGTACGAAATGTAAACCAAGGGCACTGCAATCAGCATCCACAGAATCCCTCCATACCAACCTCCCGCAAGCACTGTCAATAACACTAATAAAGGGTGCATACTAATTGTTCCGCCCACCACCAGAGGATAGACTATGTTATTATCGATCACCTGAACAATATACATGGCAATGGCTGCATAGATGATCGTGGTGAGAGACCCGCCAGCTAACAATATACTTGTAGCAGCCATAGCAACACCCACAATAGGACCAAAATAGGGAATTACATTGGCAACTCCGGCAGTAGCACCGATCAATATAGGATAACTAACCCCAACTATGGAAAACGCAATAGAAGCCATGAATCCCACTGCTATAACCTCGAAAAGCATTGCCCTAAGATAGGTTCCCACCGTATCGTCAATTTTGCGCAAAAGGATGATGCACAATTCGAAATATCGGTTAGTGGAAAATTCCATAGCAGCCTTGCGAAGTTTATATTTATCCTTCAGCAGGAAAAAACTTAGTAAGGGGATTGTGGCAATCAGAGATATGGTAGAAAGAATTGATTTGTAGTTATCCGTTAGCAATTTGGGAATACTGGCTAAATAGGAATTTGTGCTATCCAGGATTTCCACCACCTGGGGAGCAATGTTCAAACCCGGAATTTGTTTGTCCAGATTCAGAAGAAAATCGTAAATGCCTCTCAAAAAAGGCATATTGACTATGTATAACCCTGTTAGCTTGTCTCCGTTTTTGATAAGATCGAAGAGATTATTTCCTTGCGCCACCAAATCCGGAATAAACTGCGAGGTAAACCAAGCGATAACTCCGGCAATTAGCAGATACACACTTACAACAGATAACCATCTGGGGAAATGCCGCTGTTCAAACCACGAGACAAAGGGATCAAGTATGTACGAGAGTACAATAGCAAGAATCAAGTTGCTAAAAATCCACCTGTAAAAGAACACCGCCAGTATCAGTACTACGGTAAAAAACAGGTAAAAAACAAGCCTACTTAGCTTCATCTCTTTCCTCAATGGGGTTGGAGAGATGAAAAATAGTGCTGCTGAATGATTTGCATACACCAGTAAGAACTTTTGTACCCATGCGGGGATTGCTCTTTAGCAAATGCATAAAGTCTGAACAAGATATTGCCACCGCCACAACATCAGTTTGGGCTACAGCCTGGCTGTTGCGCGTGCTTTCATAAAACATGTCTATCAAACCGATGAATTGGTTCTTACCGAGTTTCATACTGCTCTGGGAATGGACGTTTCTGTGCACTTCAATTTCGCCTTTTTCGATGAAATATATAACCTCCAAGGGATAGCCCTTATCGAAGAGTAGCTCGCCGGACTTAAAGCTGCGGTGATGCATGAAGTTGTTCAGCAGATACAGTTCAAAGGAACTAAGCTCTTTGAAGATAGAGTAGCGGCGTAAAGCAATGTACTTATTGGGTTTATGCAGGAGTGTTTTTATCCATTGTAAATACAATTTCATCATAACCTCAGCTATTTTTCATCGGAAATTAAAGGAACAAAGGAGCATCCACCTGCCTGAATAGTGACAATTTCTCCATTCTCGCGGCTGATTATATGCAATTCTTGCAAGCTGGAACCCCCAACAGGTATGGCCATTTTACCACCTTCAGCAATCTGAGCTACCAAGCGCGGAGGGATAGATTCTGCCCCGGCACTTACTATTATCTTGTGGAATTCCTTGTACGCTGGATATGCTTTTTGCCAGCCATTGTGTCCATCCCCAATGCGGAAATGGATATTGCGATAGCCAGCAGTGCGCAGTATTTTCTGGGCAGCCAAAGAAAGCCCATTCAGCCGTTCCACGCTGCAAACCTCTTTTACGATGTTAGCCATCAATGCGCTTTGATATCCGCTACCGGTACCAATTTCCAAAACAATATCGCTACTTTTAAGCTCTAAAAGCTGCAGCATGATGGCAATCATCAGTGGTTGAGAAATAGTTTGGCTTTCGTGGATGGGAAGGGGCTTATTCAAGTAGGCATAATCGCGGTATTCTGGCAGGACGTATTCTTCCCGGGGTACGCATCTAAATGCTGCCAGAACAGCTTCATCGCTAATTCCCCCGCGTTTAAGCTCGTCAACCAGGTTTTTCCGCTGATCTTCAAAGCGCACTAAGAATCTCCAGATTCAGTAGCTTGTTGGCTTCCAGCCAGTCCAGAATTGCGGGGTAATCCTCACCCCGGGTAAGATCGAATCCCAAGGGAGTTATGGAAATAAAGCTATCGGCTATTGCCTCAGCATCGGTGCCAAGTTCAGTATCCCAAACAGGCATATCACCCCCTATCCGGTACGCAAAACCATCGGCATACTCTTCTACTACTTTGATAAAATTGTAATATTTCCGATGTCCTGTTTTTGTGAGACGGATTCCCTTAATTTCGTCATATTCGATATTAGGGATGTTTATATTTAGCACACCATGCGGTTGAACCAATTGCTCTATGCCCATATCCAGCATCTTTCTCATCCACTTTGCAGCTACGTAAAACTTCTGATTGCTATAAGAATTGATAGAGATGGCAATGGCTCGTTTTCCCAGCATTGAAGCTTCCACCGCAGCAGCTACTGTACCCGAATACAGTACATCCTCGCCCATATTCTGCCCGGCATTGATTCCGGAGATAACCAAGTCTATTGGTTCGGTAAGTATCTTTTGCAAGGCTATAACTGTGCAATCTACAGGTGTTCCGCCCACAGCATACTCGCCATCAGCAATCTTGTGAACAGGAATATCCTTTCGCAGGCTAATTGAATGAGAAGCAGCACTTCGCTCAGTATCAGGAGCAATAATCGTGATTTGGTGGCCAGCATCTTTCAGTTCTGCTGCCAAAGCACGGATACCGGGAGCAAGTATGCCATCGTCGTTAGTTAGTAATATTTTCAAAAAATGTTTCTCCTACCAAAATATTTCAGGGTTGATAAACACGTACAAAACGGCTATCGTTATTGCTAACACAATCAAAACAGTCGGCCAATAGTGCCGGATAAACCTTAGAACCCTGGATCTACGCTTGCGCCGATATGGTGGCTGCACAATCCGGGGCATGAATAAACGTTGCACGAAATTACGCTTGCGCCCTGAGTTTATCCTGAGTGAATGTTGCTCTGGACGTAGCCATTTTATTCTACCAACACTGTTTAAATACGGTTTAAATCCCAAGGATCTATAGTACTGCTTTTGGGCAGATGTAATGCCATCAACTGTTTCTGGATCAAGCTCTTGCACTATTACATTACGTCGTTTTGACATATTTACAACCTCTTTATAGATTATGATTAAAAGCAGATGAATCTGTCAAGCGGAAAATCTTTCAGGCATTCCCCCATTTTTTCCTTTATCTCAGTTCTATCATTGTCATTCCTGCGGAGGAGCTTGTGTGAAAACGCTTGTCATTCCTGCGGAGGAGCTTGTGTGAAAACTATTGTCATACCCGCGGAGGCGGGTATCCAGCCCATTTACAAGTTCTGTAAGAACGGAAGATATATGTCTATACTGCAATGCATTATCTGTGTCATCCCTAATGGGATTCATCAGGGCTGGATTCCCGCCTCCGCGGGAATGACAAGGAGTTTCGGTGTTTTCGGTGCCTTCGGTGGCTAATTTCTATCTATCTCCCGCAAGCTTTCATCGATTCCCTTGCGGATTTCGTACCAGTAGTCCAAAGCTGCTTCGTGCTTATTAGCGGAAAATCTTGATAGCCAGTAGTCAATATCTTCATTTTCAGCTTTTTGAGTTTGTTTTTGGCGCAGTAGATACTGATGCACGAAATCCATAGAACGCTCCGATTCCCAAAACACTCCGGCATTGCGGCAATTTATCCGTCTGGAAGTGATGTGGGCATTCAGCAGCAAATCTGCTCCCTTGCCAAAAAGTGTTTCAATTATTTCCGGCAGCATTTCCTCCGCCCAGGCACGATGGAAACGGCAGATGCCAAGATTATCCAGCATCAGCTCGGTTTTCATCCTGTCCACATTAATTTTACCCAGCAGGCGAGGCGGAAAGTACTGCGGCGCATAGTGCATGTAGTAGCGTCCCATAGCCGGCATGGGAGACATTACACCCGGAACCCAATACTGATTGGGCACCATCCATCCCTTGCGGCCAAAAGAATTGAACACAAAACTATCCATCACCGCTGCACCTTTTTTGCGTGCCAGGCGTCTGGCAAATTTGCGTGCTCCTTCGCCAATATCAATCTTCCTATTTTTCCCGATGCAGTTTTGCAACACTTGGCAACCAAGCTTCGCATTATGCAGCGAGTCTTCCACGGTTTTAAAGTTCTCTGCATCCCAACGTGGTTTTTCGCTTAAACCCAATTCTTCAGGGCTTATCAGCTCACGATCCAGGCATTCAAACATCCAGGCAAGCATGCCGCCAGAAGAAATGGCATCAAAACCAAGCATATCGGCTTTACGGTTCAGCATTTCCGCTGCTCTTTGATCGAAGATGCCGGATAATGGACCCAAGGTTTGATAAGGCTCATAGTCCTTTTTATAGATGCCGTTATTCTTTTTGCACACCGCCGCACAAGGTTCGCCACACGTAGAGAATTGCTTGGTGGCAATGGTTTCGGCATTGAACTGCTGCAAATAGTGGTTCTTTATATGTTTCGTGTGAAAAGCCGCGCGCTGTTCTTCACTCCAGAAGATGCTTTGGTAATTAAAAGCCAGCATGGTGCCTGCATTGGTAGCATAGTTAACACCAAAAGTGCCTCCCGTATCGAAAGCAGGATCGAAACGGTATTTCTTTGTAGCCTCAAAATCCTTCGCCACCAGTTTTTGCTGATAGCGAGCCTGAAACCATTCATCTGCCACCTTACGGTCTCGAAAATCCTCGTCAATATGCGTTCCGCCATAGATTATGGAGCAGATGCCATGCTGCTGGAACAGCTTTGAACCCAAACCACCCCTTCCCGCCCAGGTATCCACATGGCTTAGCTTTCCTTTTTTAATTGGTACTGAAACAATCCCTCCCATGTCCGACCATTCTGCTGCGGGGCCAACAGCCAAAATGCGGGGATCATTCTCATAGCGGCTGCCATACTGCTTAAATGTGCTTTCCAGCATAGCATAAACGCCACCTTCACCTTCGTTCCAGATAGTGGTACTATGCGCAGGGCTAAGCTCCAGCTCCACCTCTTCCCCATGCACCCGGTTTAGCATTAGCATACTTGGGCGGCTTGCCTTGCCGATTATGCAGAGCATGGAGATACCAAGATTATCAAAAATCAGCCCTGCTCCGCCCATGGATGAAACATAGAAACCACCCCAGGCAGGGGAAAAGCCAGTAAAGACAAGCCGGTTCGAGCCAGGAAAGATAGAACCTGCCAACACCCCCACTCCGATATTGAGTGAGTTATATTTACCTGCCAAATGCAAGCCCAAATCCACCGGACCGAAAAACGCACCCAGGGGATAACGCTTCATCCGGTAGAAACCTGTGGCTGCATCCACAATTAAAACTTTTAGAGTCTGATTCATAAACACCTCTGTATGCAACAGTGAATATGATGCCAAAGCTGTCAAGCATAGCTTTTCCGGTAGTGTAGCTGGCATAGAAATTGTATCTGATTACTAAAAAAACTGCAAATGGTCTTGATCACCGTTTCTGCAAATCAGTTCAGTATCTTTAGCGGAAAATGTGCAGTTGAGCCATTTTTTCTATCCTTATCACAGGATCGCACTTTCCCAGCCACTGCTGAAACATAATAAAACTCTCCTCACCCGCACTGAAAACCAGCTCTTGAGCTGAGCGGTTACTGCGAAAATCCTCCCACCCATTGATGGGTTTGGTGCTATACACAAAATAGAGCGTTTCTATGCTGTAATCCTTTTCGGGATCGCATATTGCCCCCAGAGTTCTATTCCATTTCTCGTTTGCTCGCAAGCTGTTTTCTGCATTATCCACCGTGGGAAAAACCAAAGCAGCACTGCCATCGGCATAAAAATCAAAGAGATAGAGATAACCATCCGCGTTGGGAGTAATGGCAAGAGAAAAGTTTTCGCCACTTTTTATCAGCGTTTCGCTAAGCGCAATATCCAGCGTCAAACTGGGGTTAAATACCTTCTCCACAGGCAGAATCTCTGCCCGGTAATGCATTGCATAGCGGAGTGTATTGCTGGCTTGCTCAAACACTGGTGTAGCTTTCAGGATTTCTTCCTTTACAAACCTACCCGCCGATGAGGACATCATAAAGATACCAGTGGCAATGCTTTCGTCGTATTGGGCATTACGCTCCACAGCCATGGAAGCAGTTAGGCTGGTAAGATTCACCTCGGTTGGCAAAGCCTTCTCCATAGCACACTGACGGATAAACTGCAAGGTTTGGGCTCGGGCATCCTTTACACTCGTGTTATCGTTATATACCCTAAAAGTATCGATCTCCACGCTTACCATTTGTCCTGGCTTGGGAATGTAAGTACTATTAGTAAGCGGATTGCTGCTAACTCTGCCGGGGACTTCTTTCCCGCCCTCCAGCTCTGAGAATAGCTTATCTGCCTGTTTCTGTATCTCAGTTGGGTTTTCCTTTCGGCTTTTATCCGCATTTGCTGCATTTCTGGCACAGCCGAAACCAAGTAGACAAAATAGCAATGTAAACAGCAGGGCATAGCTTACTTTTGCTAACCGCCCTCCCCTTGGGGTGTGAAACAGCCTGTTTACCATTGCAACAGCACCTTGTTTGGGTCTCCGCTCTGCAATTGCGGATCCTGTTCACGTCCCATCCGGCGTGCCATAGGGCTTACATTTTCGCTTAAGTAATCTGCCAATTCTTTCTGCGATAGCTTTTTATCGCCGTTATAATCCGCATCACCCTTCAAGCCCTTCATCAGATAATAGCTAAACAGACCATGCTGCATATCGCTGTAGCCCGAGGAAATCTGCGCTCCCGAAGCAGCTGAGAAAACCGCCAGATTGGCTGACACAGAGGGCAATGGAGTGCTGATAAAAACTGGTCTGGCACTTGCCAATATAATCTCGTTATCGCGGTTTGCACCACTGAAACAGCTATCCAGAAACAAGGTGACCTGTTTGGCTTTCAGTTTTCCCAAATTGCTATACAACTGGTTAAGCTCATAGCCAGTTTCGCTTGCATAGTTTGGATTGGCATCATACGGTAAAAGATACGCCCTATTGTTTGTGGGGTCTGGTGCTCCGTGCCCACTGTAGTAAACATAGATTTCGCTGTCCAATCCTGAAGCGTTCTTTGCCAGCCAGCCATTAGGATTAAATAGGGTGTTGAATTCGCCTGAAGTGGCTGCATCATCTGTTTTTATGTATAGGTTCTCGCTTGGGATACCCAATACCTTTTGAAAGTATTCTCTCATTATAGAGGCATCCCTTATTGCATAACGCACCGGACTTACATGACGGTAGGTTTCTATGCCAATTATCACTCCCCAGCGGTTTTTATCAGGTTTTCCGCGCTGCGGGATGTCTTTATCCACATCGGCGGTAAGCATTGGGGCAGATGCAATGGATGCGTATGTATCCTTACCTGTAATCACCATTTGGTCTGCGCTGCGTTCCACCTTGTTAAAAGCAAGATTAAGCGGAACTGCCAATCTGCTGAACTGGCTGCGGTTTTCCCGTATATCCAGGCTAAGCTCCAGCTTGGTGGCAGTTTTAGCCGTAAGGATATGGAAAACGATGTCCTTGTATGCTCCAGAGGCAATATCCCCCAAATTGAAGGTTCCGGAAGGGGTTTCAGGAGTGAAATACACCCCTTCCCCACGCTTTACCTCCACTGCCACACCCTTGGCAAGGCCGGTTCCACGATTGTGCAAACGCACCGTTACTTCCACCTGCTCTCCTGGTTCTATCTTGTTATTCTGGTTGTAATCGTTAATTCCGGTTTCGGCTATGTAGGTATCTGGCGGACGCAAAGCAAGCGTGGAAAACTGGATCACTTTATCATCCGGCGGAAAGCCATTTTGCTCGCTGAAACTAATTATTAGCTGTGCTGTTCCCTCCGCAAGGCTTGTCCATCCCTTGATCTGGCAGTTTTTACTAAGGCTTTTCCCCGGGGCAAGCTCGCCAAAATATATAGTTTTATCATATTCTATGCCACTAACACCTGTAAGCGCGATGTTTGCCTGCACCATGTAGCCGCTACCCTTACCGGTGTTGCTAAGCTCGATGCTTAGGCTTGCCGTTTCCTCCGCATCCAGCATATTATTACCGCTGGACTCACTGAAACTTAGCTTGCTATCAAGCTGAGGTGGAACCAAACTGGCTATTGTTCCGCTTGTGGATATGCCGGGAGCTTTATCTGTGGAACTGAATTCCCCTGCACTACCGCTCAGCTTTGCCTCCAGATAATCCCATTCCAGCTTCTCGTTCAATTGCCTGCTTACCTTTAGCTGATAGCTGCTGAAGGTGCTTTTAACCTGAGGTGCCTTATCCAGGGGAACCACTATCTCGAAGCTTCGCTGTGGGATAGATACCCTATATTTCTGTGTATCAGCATCATAACTGCCCAGCGTTCCCTGCATGGTAATGGTTTCGCGGGATTGAGTTAACAAGTAATTTATCTTTACTCTTAGCTTGGCATTGCATTTGTCATATTCCGTCCTGGCATCAGCAACCTTCTGCTCATATTCCTTGTTTATGGCAAGCTTGCGAGTATTTATCTCCTGCTTGCGCAGCTCAAACTGGGCTGTGGTTTCAAATTCACCTTTTTCCGGATTAAGCAACTCTATTAGCTTGGCATCCCGCTCTGTCTCTAAGGTTACGGCAGAAAAGGGGTTATTTACCCACTGCTGCAAAGCTTTTACTTCGTCTCTCAAGTCTGCATGAAATACACTAAACAAGCATAATACAATGGTTACTAAAACTATCTTTTTCAATTTGATCTCTCCCCTGGAACGCTGACTTTAGTCGGCTGGACCGCCAGATTCATCTGGCACATGTTATACATCTTCATTACATCAGTATGTCGCATCACCTTATCTCCTTAACTCCTTGTACGCACCAGATAAATCTGGCGCTCCAGCCGACTAAAGTCAGCGTTCCCAAAGCTCCGGATTAATCCAGGTATAAGGCCACAAATCTGCATTTACCACCAAGCCTGCCTTCACCGGATTGTTTCGCATATATTCCATAATATTCACTAATTCCTGTTGGTTGCGCACCCAATAATCCCAATATTCACGCATCCACAATTGTCCGCTACGTTCCAGCAGCATATTTACCTGACGTGAAGTGCAGCCCTTTAATTGCTTCATAATCTCGGAAAGTGAATAGGGAATAGCATCTAAGCTCAATGGCTTAATCAGCAGATGCACATGATTGGGCATAATGGTAAAGGCATACAAGTAATACAGCCTATTATGCATAGACAGTATCTTATCCTGTACCAGCTCTGCCACACCAGGATTTTGGGTAAGTGATAAATCGGTAATGGATGAGTTCTTGCTACACTGGTTGTAAAGCTGATCCTCGTAGGCAAATAAGTGTTTCTTTATGGCAACCTTGGTTTCGGTTTCTTCAATCTGCTTCTCATAGCGGGCTTGCAAAACATCCTTGTATCGGTTTATGGCTTGTAAATAATGCATGGGAAGATCAAAAGCCAACCGGAAGGTGATAAAAAACACCCCATCTTTGGGTTGGTAATGTGGCAGCCTGCGCTTATATAGAAGGGTATATTTCATTTTAGCTTACCCTCCCTGGAACGCCGACTTTAGTCGGCTGGACCGCCAGATTCATCTGGCAAGTGTTAAAAATCTTTATTATTTCCCTATGTAGCATTACCTTATCTCCCTACCTTCTTGTACGCACCAGATGAATCTAGCGCTCCAGCCGGATAAATCCAGCGTTCCAAACAAAGATGAAAGAATCAAAGCACATTAAAAGGTAGCCCTGACCAAGCGGAAGCCTACATTGCTGCTGCTACTGGTAGCAACGTTGTAGTTCCGATAGGAAACGGTACAGTAGTTGGCATCGTCGTACCAGCTACCGCCACGCCTCACACGGTAAGACCCGCTTATAACTCCATGGGGATTATTCTGTGCACCACCGGGGTAATCGCCGTAGATATCCCAATTCCATTCCCATACGTTTCCGCTCAGATCATAGATGCCAAGCTCATTGGGTAGTTTTCCGCCCACAGTATGTGTTTTAGAACCGGAATTCACATCATACCAAGCTACTGCGCCTATGTCATTTAAACCGGAGTATGTATAGCCCTTGCTTTGTTTTCCGCCCCGGGCTGCATATTCCCATTCTGCTTCGGTGGGCAGCCTGTAACCATTAGCTGTCCAGTCGCAGTTGATATTAGATCCACTTCCGCTATAGCAGGTTTTTAATCCTTCCTTAAGGCTGCGTTTGTTGCAGTAATCTACCGCATCATACCAAGATACTTGCTCAACTGGCAAATAATCTCCTTTCCAATTGGAGGGATTATTGCCCATCACTTTCTGCCATTCTTTTTGGGTTACTTCATATTTGCCTATGTGAAAAGAGGATACAGTTACCTGATGCACCGGTTTTACATTGGATCCACCCGCGTTTGAACCCATCATAAAGCTACCGCCCTCTACCTTCACCATATTTATTGTAGATACTTTTGCATTTATTCTAAATTGCCAGCCATCCTTATCTACGCCCTCAATAGCGGGATTCCAGAAAATAGCCATGTTTTTACCTGGAGAACAGGGTGTTGCAATGCCTTTACCAACAAGGCTTCGAGGATTGGCAAAATCCCTGCCGTTTTTCATGGGCATAGCTTGGATAGCGTAAACCTCATCTGCCTTACCGCTAAGATCGAAGGTAATGGTATAGTAGCCCAGCTCCTGATCCTGGTTAATTTTTATATTGCTAACCGTTTGAGCGCTGAGCTGTATTGTGATCATTGCCAGCATTAAGATAAGAACCCGAAACCTCATGATGTTTATCCCGCCTTGGTGATACTCTTTATTTACATTGTTTTTTAGCCTGAGATTTTTGTCAAGTTCCCCGTTAGTTTGCGCTTCAATTGGGTATTACTCTATATAATTAGTCAGTTAAAATTCTATGCGTCAACCAGGATATTGTTAACAGCATCATAGCTGCCCAGATTTACCTGCATGGTAAGCATAACAATATAGTTACTAAAAGTAGCTTTTTCATTTTGACATCTCCCTGGAACGCTGACTTT
>JAVEUB010000039.1:0-13899 GCA_034005785.1 Cloacimonas sp. (SeqCode)
TTCCGATCTAGCAACTATATGGCTTTGCCGAATATTTGATTATGCAGGGTAAGGCATTTGTCTGCGATCTTAGTTTTGACGAATTACGCAGTTACCGCGGTACATTAACGGTTCCCGGCAAGAATAGCCCCTATCGTGAACGCAGTATCCCAGAAAATCTTGATCTGTTCCGGCGCATGAAAGCAGGTGAATTTGCCGATGGCAGCCTTTCCTTACGTGCCAAGATTGATATGAATTCTCCCAATCTAAATCTGCGCGATCCGGTTATTTACCGTATCAAAAAGACTCATCATCATCGTACTGGTAGCGATTGGCAGATTTATCCCATGTACGATTATACCCATTGCATTTCGGATGCGCTGGAAGGTATCACCCACTCGATCTGCACGTTGGAATTTGAAGATCACCGTCCTTTGTACGATTGGTTTCTGGATCAGCTTCCAGTGCCTTGCCACCCGCAGCAAATTGAATTTGCCCGCCTGAATCTGGCTTACACGGTAATGAGCAAACGCCTCCTGCTGGAACTGGTGAAAACCGGTTTGGTAAATGGCTGGGACGATCCTCGTATGCCTACGATTGCCGGAATGCGGCGGCGCGGTTTTACACCAGAAGCAATCCGCGAGTTTGCCGACCGCATTGGAGTAGCAAAAGCCAATTCTATGGTGGACGATGCGTTGTTGCTGTTCTGTCTGCGTGAAGATTTGAACCGCCGGACACTACGCAGGATGGCTGTGCTTGATCCGCTAAAGCTTACAATCACCAATTACCCCGAAGGCACAGTGGAAGAGCTATCTGCCGATAACAACCCCGAAGACCCTGATACGGGCAAACGGATGCTTAGTTTCTCGCGCAACCTGTATGTGGAACGGGAAGATTTTAGCGAAACGCCTGCCAAAGGCTGGTTCCGCCTGGCTCCAGGCAAAGAAGTACGCCTGAAACATGCCTATTATATCACCTGTAACGGAGCTGTGAAAGATGCAGAAGGTAATATTACCGAATTGCTTTGTACCTATGACCCGCAGTCGCGCGGGGGGTGGAGCGATGATGGACGCAAAGTAAAAGGCACAGTGCATTGGGTTTCGGCAGAGCACGCTGTCCCTGTGGAGCTGCGTTTGTACGACCGCCTGTTTACCCTGGCAGATATGAGCGAACTTGAAGAAGGCAAAAGCTATAAGGACTATCTGAATAACGAATCATTACAGATAAACACTACCTGTATGGCAGAACCTGCTTTAGTCGAAGCCAAAATAGGCGAAAGCTTCCAGTTTCTGCGTATGGGCTATTTTATTGTAGATGCCGATAGCACAGAAGATAAACGAATATTTAACCGGATTACAACGCTGAAGGATAGCTGGGCGAAACAGAAAAAGGTTTGAAGGTTGGAAGGTTGGAAGGTTGGAAGGTTTGTAGGTTGGAAGGTTGGAAGGTTCGTAGGGGCGCATTGCGTGCGCCCAAGATGCGGGCTATGAGACAATGGGGTTTTATCAGCTTTTGTTTTAACTCATAATTTTGCCGGATGATGGTGGAAAGATGATTAGTACCATTGCTTGTTGCCAAACTAAACGTATATGCGGCAAAACTATAAGTCAAAACAAACGATTGGCTGTGCACAGCATCCGTGAGACCTTCCAATAACACCAACACGCCCACACTTCCACACACCAACACGCCATCACACCATCACGCCAACACTTCCACACGCCATCACGCCCTCACACCCAAACGCAAACACAGCTTTGCTGCTTTGTTTACTATTTCCAGATAATCCAGAGCTTGGTCGATGCTATCTCCGCGGCATAATAAACCGTGTTTCTCCCAGATTAGGGCTTGTTTATCGCTAAATTGATTGCAGCTTTCAGTGGCTAATGCTTGCGAACCAGGGGTTTGATACTCAGAAATGGCAATACCCCGAGGGAGATATAAAGGCAGCTCTGGTAATATTTTAGCAAGATAAGTATTCAACTCCTCTGCATCGGAATAAAGAGAAGTTTGGGAAAGTGCGATTATATCGGTAGGGTGCGCATGCAACAAACAGGGATTATCGGCATTTACATCACTATTATGGATGGCTTTGTGACAGATCCATTCCGAAGTAGGTACAGCCCCAGCGGGAAAGTAGCTATCCTGTTTATCTACAGCTATTAACATCAAACCCGAAACAGGGTTTATAGCTATATCGCGAAAGCGGCTACCAGAGCGCGAAACCAAATACCATTCCTCATACTCGCGGTTAAAGCCCTCTTTTTGCAAGTGAGGTTTGATTATCTTGCCAATCCGGATAGACAGGTTGCCTGCATTGGCTTCGGCCCAGCACTGTTGGTGTATAACTGCGGCGGTAAAGGCAATACGCTTCAGAATATGTGTTAGCTCAGGTATTTGGTTAAATACAAAGGCGGCTAAGCTATCTGGATTATTTCTCACCATTAATACTCTTATCGCGGCAGATTTTTTCTACTTCGCGAAAATTCACTTTGCCACTGGCCATCATGGGAATATCCTCGATTACAAAAAACTGGCGGGGAATCGCGATAGAAGGCAATTCTTTCTTTAATTGTTTTAATACCTTATGCATATCAAAATCACCTGTTGCCACGGCAGCGACAACATCTGAGCCTTTGGTAAGATTGGGTACGTCCACCACACAACAGATCACATTTTCGGGCAGTAAGCGGCTAAGCAGGTCTTCCACTTTCACCAGAGAAACCATCTCTCCACCCACTTTAACGAAGCGTTTTAAGCGGCCTCGATGCCACAGAAAGCCATCTTCATCCTGAATGCCAATATCGCCTGTATCATACCAGCCGTTGCGGATGCGGAGTGAGGTTTCTTCCAGATCACCAAGGTAACCTTCCATCACCTGATCGCCTTTTACCATGATTTTGCCTTCCTGATTGATGCCCAGGATTTTATCGGTATGGATATCCAGGATACGCACTTGCGTGTTGGGAACTGCTTTGCCGATGCTACCAAGCTTGTGGATACCAGGATAGTTTGTAGATATAACCGGGCTGGTTTCTGTTGCCCCATAGCCTTCAAAAATAGGTACTCCGTGCTTTTTCATAAAGCCTTCATACACTTTGTTGGGTAGTTTATCCGCGCCTGAAATGGCAAAACGTAGCGTAGCAAAATCTCCCTCTTGGGATTTTTGCAGGTAACCATAGAAAAATGAAGGGGTTGCGGCCATAAAGGTGGCTTTATACTCCCGGGCAAGATCAGACACGGTTTTGTAATCCAAAGGATTGGGGTAGGTAACCATCGTAGCCCCAATAAGCAGGGGCAGCCAGAATTCAATAGTTAGCCCAAACACATGAAACATGGGTAGAATGCTTAAAAACACATCGGTATGATCCAGCTTAACCATTTGTGGTATAGCATTTGCATTGTGCAGGATATTGCGATGTGATAGTTGCACTGCTTTGGGTTCTTTTTCGCTTCCGCTGGTGAACAGGATTACTGAAACTTCGTCCAGATGCCCATTATGAACCATTGTTTTAAGCACTTGGAAGGGCAATTTGGAGATCAGTGCTGCTTTTAGTTTTGCCAATAAGGTAACGCTTGCCAGGATATCCTCTACAAACACCATACTTGGAAGTGGCTCTAGCCCCAGCTTATCCAACAGTTTTTTGCTGGTGAGAATAGTTTTGAGCTGGCATTTTTCGATGGCGTAACGGGAGTTTTCGAGGGCTCCGGTGGCATAGTTTATCATCACTGGAATCTTACCATTCATCAGCGTACCCAATACCGATAGCATACATCCCATCGAGGTGGGCAGCAAAATTCCGATGTATCTGCCTTTAATAGTAGCGATATGCGCCTTAAGTATAAGCGACGCAATCAGCATGCGGGAATAGGTGTAATCTACATTTGTTGCTTTATCGTAAACGGCAATTTTACTTGAATATTGCTTGGCAATCTGGATAAATCGGTGGTGGAGTTGAAGCATAATATCTAATCCTTTTTTCTATGTTTATTAATGCGAGTTAACACAAATCTCACTGCCGAAGCTCTCACTGCCGCAGGCTCTCACTGGCGCAGCCTCTCACTACCGAAGCTCTCACTGGCGCAGCCTCTCACTGCCGAAGGCTCTCACTTAATAACATGCAGCCAGTCTTTCAGCAGAAATTCCAGCCTACCAATCAGCAAAGATATACGTGCCATAACAGTGTAACCAAAAGACGCGCCAAAGCTAATCATTAAAAACCAGATACCTATTTTGGAAGGCACAGCAGAGATACCTTCCTGCTTTTTGCTGAAGTAGAAGAAATATACTCCGCAGATCGTGCCGATAATAAGCAAGAAATTTCCTATTACTCCCGAAACTGTGCTCGCTGCGAAGGGATTGATCATCGTGGCTGAGATCTGGCTTACCAAATCGCTTTTAGTATAGCGCAGCATACTAATACCTGCGGAGGTTCCAATCATGATGGCTATAGGAAAACGGCTAACCCATTGAATTTTGGGAAATATCCGCAATAGCATCATCAAACCCAAAGCTGCGGGTATTAGTAATATTACATTGCCCCAAAAATCGGTTATCAGTTTGGTTACAAGATTTGGCAGCAAAATACTGTAGATCATATACACCAGCCAATAAGCTGCGGATAATCCTACAAATATCTGTTCCGATAGTTTATACAAGGGGTTGTCTTTATAGAGAAAGCTGAAAATGCTAAAAGTGAAAAACACAGCCAGCCACAAGCCAAAGGTAGCCATAAATCCGCTCATGTTTGCCTCCTTTTTCTCTGACGGAAGGCTTTGATATTGCCGATGAGGATGAAAACCAGGATCAGTAAGTGAGCTACCGATTGCGCATCCATTTTAACTGTAGCTGAACCTATTTTACCGATCAATGTTTCATATTCGGAGGCAGCTTTTAGCCCGCCTAACAGCCCGTATAGCTGATTCTGGCTATTCACATAAGGGAAGAATCCCGGTGCGCTAACTGCAGTTGTGCCACCAGTAACAGGGGTTTGGCTGATATCACGTGCACCCATAATCCATTCTTTGATGCCGGGCACACCAGAGGACAAGGAATTCACGTAAGCGATATCTTTTAAATTATGAATGTCCTTCAGCATGGGGATATCGGCATATTTTGTCCCTTTTAGGTCGGCAGGGAAAACCTCTTCCAGAGATCGTCCCATTGCTTGGATAGCCACAATTCCTGCCACTTTATAGCCAAGGCTTACATAATCTTCGCCGTATTTTTTATTGGGATAGTTCAGCAGGGCAGCGGTGAAAGCTTGATCTGCCATCTGCATTCCCTGTGGCCACAAAGCTATGGCAATCACTTTCTGGTTGCGTGACCAGGCGTGATCCAGCATAGCTTCGGCCATGGGTTGCAGCTCTGTCATGGTGGAAGGATCGTAATCGAAAGAAAAGATAACCACAGAAGAATCTGGTGTGGTTTCTATTAAATCCCAAGCCATTTTGGCATAGCTGGAAACCTCAGTTTTCCAACCGATAGGGAAGATGAGTGGCAAAGCGACGGCTACAAGCAGTACCAGAAAGACTATCCGGCGCTCTGTTTGGGTGTTACTTACAGCGCTCATTTGTCACTCCCCAGATAAGAACGTTCGATGCCCAAGATTATTCTTAGGCTACTACCGATAATTCCCAAGGCAGCACTGATCATGATGGCTCGTTGTGCTGCAGTATTGGGGAATTCCATAATAAAATCGCTCAAATTCGGTAAGTGCCAAAACTTAAGGCTTTCAGGCAACCAACCGGTGAGCATACCCCCCAAACTGGTGCGCCCAATAATCACGATAACAGCAGTAATCATTAGCAAGTTGGATTCAAAACTGCGTATGATGAAAGCCCGGTAAGCCGCAGATGCGATAAAGAACGCCAAGAGTGAAAACATCGTAGCCGACAGAGGCATGTAAGCATTATCAAATAAGTAGTCAAAGGGTTTAGAGCCAAGCCAGGCTTGGGTGCAGGCAATGACCAAAAATTCCGCGGGATTCCTGAGTACCCCAGGCAAGCCCTACTAAGAGCATCAACACAAAGCTGAGCAAGCCGGCAAGATAGAATACCCAGTCTTTTTCTTTCTGTTTTATTTTGCTGATATTGGACTGGAACAAACTGATCTGCCCCAACAGAATAGCAAAACTTGTGATAATCATGAACCAATCTTGCAGGGTGTTTATCATCTGGCCAAAGGGACGGTGGGGGATAAACTCCGAAACAACCACCAACATGCCACAAAAGAAGGCGAAGAACAAAGGTGCGTTGCGTTTCACTTAAACCCCCTCAAAAAAAACTTTAAACCAGTGCCAACCAAGCATCTCTGTCACTACTCCAATAAGTATCATCACTATTACCAATACTTTGCCAAAATCATGCCCTTTCAGGCTGCCCAGTTGTTGTGGATCGCGCGAAAGATATGCTGAAGCAGCAAACAATTCTTCGCCAATCAGGGTGTAATCGCAGGAAACAATAAAGAAGGGAAGCTGGTGTGCCTGAGCTGTGCCCGAAGTCTGAATTGCCCCAGTGCTATAGCCTGTTTCCGCCAAAATGAGAGATTCGGCATAAAAGCTACCCAGGAAGAAATTTGCTGCAGGTTGCTCGCGTACCATAATGCCATCGATACCAGCCACATAGCCAAACTGATCGTCAGTTAAGTAAAAAATGTTATCTTCCTTGTAGGAATCGGGCTTTCCGGCTTTCATGAATGCTTCCTTCACCACTTCTCTGGCGGCAGAAAGCACCATCGAAAAACGGCAGGGCACCAGCAAATCGGTGTTGTATTCAGCAGCACGAAAAGCCAGATGGCTTAGGATGGTTAAACTGGCAATGGTTTGAATATCATCCAAATCGCCAATACCAGGAACAAAAAGAATCGGCTTGCCCTTTTCCGTAGCACGCCCGATAGATTCTTCCATGCTATCCAAACCACTGATGCGCCTGATAAAGTACTCTTTACCCTTGCGTGCCGAAAATATATAATACAGAATTGCCCCGCTTATCAAGAGCAGGATCAGTAAAAATGACAGCTTGTGCATATAGAACCACTGTTCTTGGGGCTGCGCCTGAATAGCAAAATACAGGCTATCTCCCATATCAGTACGGGGCTGAACGAGTCGGTAAGAATAAATCAAATCTGGTTTTAAATCGTCATCTTTAAAGCTGGTGCTTTGGCGATCAGCAATAAATAAAGTTTCCCACAAGCCCAGCGAATCTGCTTTTTGCAGGTAAATGGTATCTGCTGAAACACGCCAGTGTAGGTTTAGTGCAGTACCGTCGTCCCATTGAACATCTTCAGCCCAAAAGGGTTTGGTAGTGGCAAGTAAGTTCAGGCTAATCAGCAGCAGTCCTGTGAAGAAGAGCAACTTTTTCATAACTATCCTTTAAACAGCATTGCTTTTGGGTATAGGGGCGTAGCTGTTTGCTTGATTAAAATAAAGCTTGGCAGGCAACCTGCAGCTATGCTGCATGGATCACCTGCCAACCAATTGTATTTGCAACAAGGTAGAGTTTCGTGAAGCATTGGGCTGCCAATCTCCAGATTGGCAAAATCAGCTTCTTTTTTCGCATTATAGCGACCAAAGAGAGTAGTGGCAATCGTGAGATTGCCAGCCCAATAACGCTTTGGCATGCTTGCTGCGACAGTAGTTTAACAGCACTTTACTTTTGGAATGCTGCTTTGATCTGATCAGTCAGTTTTATGATTTGATCAAGCTGTTCCATAGTATATGTTTTATCTTTATCGGAATCGATAACAGTTTTTAATTCCTCAACATAGCCCAAAGCCTCTTTGAAAGCGGGTTGTTGGATGATATGTTCGGCTTTGATGTTTTTTAGATTGCCTACCAGGCTGTTAAATGTTCCTTTCTGCTCCAGCACCTTAGTTTTATCAGCGCTATAATTTTGCTTGATTAGCCAGGCAACTCTGTTAGCAGCTTCCATCCAACCACCCATTAGCATCAAGGTGTAATTGTCGTAACTTTCCATATCCCACAGTTTGTCTTCCACTTTCTTTTTATGGGCATCCAGGGTCAGCTCCAAATCTTCCCATTTCTCTTTTTCGATAAGGGTTTTAAGATCGGCCCCCATCTGATTTACTTCACTTTCCAAGCCCAGCAAGGTTGTGAGATTCATCATCTGTGCGGAGATATCACTTAAGCGAGCTTTATTGCGGCCTTTGGTGGCCAACGTGGCATCAGCGGTTAGCAAGCCCAAAGAAAATGCATTGCGCACCTCTTCCTGCTTAGCTTTGTAAAGTGTTGTGGGTATTGCAGCCGAGATATCCTTCACCTGGATTTGATCCAGCACCCGGAAAACTTCCTTGAAGGCTGGAAGCGGAGCGTATGTTGTTATAGCTGCAGCGGTTTCTGTGCTGGGAGTAGTCTGTGCCTTTTTTTTGCAGCCTACTATCCCAAGCAGGATAACAATAGCCAATACAATGATAAACCGTGTTTTCATGTTATTCTCCTTATCTTTTCATAAGTAACTATTACATTATAGGTTTAGAGAATAGTAAAACTCTCAAAACCAATAGTTTTCCACTGTGTGAAGACAATTAGAATTGTCAAGCTTAAAATACGCAGGCATTTTTCGGATTATATTTACATCCAGAAAGAACTCAGTGTTATAGAGCAAGTTTTAGCTACTGGTTTCAACCTTCGGCAAGAACTCCTTGCCACCTGCTACCTCTATATTTCCCTTATCCTATCCCTCACTTTGCTCTCACTTTAGTGAGGTGATAGTAAGGTGAGGGAGAGCCAAAACGGACGGTTGTGTACATGCTGGTTGCTGCAACAAATTAGGCGTAAAATAGGCTATTAGTTCACTAAACATTGTGGGTGAACAGGTAAGCCCCACAGGCAGAATAAACCGTTAGCAGGAAAGAAGGCTAATAGTGGGTAAAATGGAATCAACTCATTTTTGCAGAATAACCTTGCGGGAAGCAGCCAGATTACCGCTTTGCACCCTGATAAAATAAATTCCGTTAACGCAGTAGATGCCTGAATCATCCCTGCCATCCCACTGCACAGAGCAGGACGAACTGGTATCCAGTTTGCGAATCTTTTGCCCTTTAAGGTTATAAACAAAGGCACTTACAAGTCCGGCTGTTTTGCCCGAAAAAGTAAGCTGACAGCGCTCGTTAAAGGGATTTGGAACTGCTTGAGATAAGCTTAAAGGCTTAAGAGGAGATAGCTCATCATCATTGGAAACGGGATACATGCTGAAATTGAGAGTTGTTGGCTGTGCAGCAGTAACAAGCACACCATTTATAACCTGGGTAATATATCCATTAACCTCACACGATACATCCCAGATTCCAGGAAGCAAACTCATGCTGTAAGCGCCTGTTGCTGAGCTGATCACACTATTACTGCCAGCAGTTACAACTGCATTGGCAATAGGGATACCGCTGCTTCCCGAGACGGTGCCGGATAGGGTGCCATTTGTTACAACAGGTGTCCACGAAAGTGACATATCACGGAAGTAAGTTTCATTGGGAATTGTTAGCGTTACCGTTTCGCTTCCTTTGGTAAATCCCACTTGTTTGAATTTTCCCAAATTAGATGCAGTGGCGTTGTGCTCTGTAAATTCCACATTTACCTTATATTCACCATCCGGCATATCCACTCCCTGAGCATTTTTTCCGTTCCAAGAGATATTGTGCAACTGATGGTTGTTCAAAGAAGCACCAGTGATAGCTCCACTGGTGTTTTGGCCGGAACTGTTAACCCAACGGATTAAGGTATAGCGGTATCCTGATGCCCAAACCTTGATGGTCTTAACAAATTGGTTTTGTGAATCTGTAATCCAGATTACTCCAGCGTTGCGAGGTGCATATCCGCCATTATAGGTGGCAGTGCGTACGCTGAAAGCCAGATTACCCTGGGTGAGAAATTTGGCTGTTTTAACTATTACAGAACCTTCGCTATTTAGCAGATCACCGAAACAGAGACTTAAAACTACGATCAGGGCTATGTGCAGGAATAATTTCTTCATTTACTTTACCTTTTACATGGATTTGCTTAACTAAAAGAAGCATATGTAAGCTCACGGTCATGTTGCAAATTGTGTTCCGCAAATTAGTAAACTTCTTCGTCATCCCCGCGGAGGAGCTTGTGCAAAACCTTCTGTCATTCCCGCGGAGGCGGGAATCCAGCTCCGGGAAGGGTGGAAAAGTGAAACATCATTGTCATTCTCGCGGAGGCGGGAATCCAGCCCTGATGAATCCCGTTAGGGATGACACATATAAAGCATTGCAGTATAAGCATATATTTGCCGTTCTTACAGAACTTGTAAATGGGCTGGATTCCTGCCTCCGCAGTAATGACAAAACGTTTTCGCACAAGCTCAGAGACGGGAATCCATTTCCGGGAAGAGTGGTTTTGCAGCTATGCTCACAAGCTTAATTAAGAAAACCTTGCTATCGGAATGGAAGTTGCATCGAAGTAAAGAAAAAACAGTGAGGTAGTGGATAATGAGAAAGATAGCTTCTATTATAATGATACTTGTAATGCTTGGTATTGGCACAGTGTTAACTGCTGAAACAACAAGAGCTTTGGGTTTACATTTTGGCACTATTTCGGCAAATGGATTCAGTTACCGCCAGTTTAACGGAAAGAATGGATTTCAAGCCACGCTTGGAGCCGTTACTTGGGGCGATAATGATTACTATTTTGATGAGACCTATTACTTTGACCATAATGGAGATCAGCAAATGGTAGTAACTGAAGATGGCAGAGCCACCCATATAAACATAGGGCTAAATTATCTGCGTGCGCTTGCCGATAACCCAACGGGACGCTTTTATGTGTTTGGAGGAGCAGCATACACTTATTCTAAAGTGAAGGTTTTCGAACAGGATTATGAGCTGGTAGGCTCAAACATATATCAGGATCAATACCGAATCATGGGTAGCCATCCGCTACGCACAGTAAAAGAACACCGGGGAAACTACTACGTTGGTGCCGGTATGGGTTTTGAATTGAACTTGGGTCGCGGGTTCAAATGGGCTATCGAAATGCCGATTACACTGAATAAAGATGGCGATATAACGATGTATATTCCCCAAACCGGTCTTTACTATTACTTCGATTAGAATAAATGAGTTTGTTCTCCTATAATTGGAAAATGAATAATATTATTGGGGTGGCAATCTCCTGATTGCCACAGCTCCCACAAGCAGCTTTCGCTAAGTACGAAGATTGCCAGCCCTTACTATGCCCTACCACTTAATGATTAGTGATTAAAACAAAAGAACGGCTGCAAGCAGCCGTTCTTGATATTTATTCGCCGATTATCTTTACCAGCACACGTTTATCGCGTTTGCCGTCGAATTCTCCATAGAAAATCTGTTCCCATGTCCCGAAATCCAGCTTTCCCTTGGTTATTGCCACAACTACTTCTCTGCCCATAATTTGACGTTTCAGATGAGCATCGGCATTGTCTTCATAACCATTGTGAAGGTATTGAGAATGCGGTTTTTCCGGAGCCAGGGTTTCCAGCCACTTCTCGAAATCGTTATGCAAACCGCTTTCGTTATCATTTATGAATACGGAAGCGGTGATATGCATGGCGTTTACAAGGCACAGGCCTTCGCTGATCCCGCTTTCGGCAAGAGCAGCGATTACCTGTGCAGTTATATTAATGTATTCTCTGCGTTTATCGGTGTGTAAATGTAGTTCCTTGCGGAAATTCTTCATGGGCAGAGGGGTTGGGCATCCAGATAGGCTGTCATTTGGGTAGGATGTTCAAACACAATGTCTGCACCTGCATCCAGCAGTTCTTTCTTGGTGCGATAGCCCCAAGCTGCTCCAATAGCAATCATACCGGCATTTTTGGCGGTAATCATATCGATATCGGAATCTCCAACCAGAGCTACAAACTGAGGTTTCACTTTCATGCGTGCGGCAAGTTCTATCGCCATGGTGGGGTCTGGTTTCACAGGTACGCCTGGTTCTTCACCGCTGTAGATACCAAAGGGATTCTTGGTGTGGCGAATCATTGCCCCACGGAAGAAATGACGAATCATCTTCTTGGTGAAATAATGTGCTTTATTGGACAGAATGGCCAGTTTCATTTTACGTGCTACTGCCAATTGAATCAGGTACAATACACCGGGGTAGATGTTGGTGTGCAGGTACCATGCCACATCGTAGTGATCCCAGAATTTCTTGGCTAAAGCACTGATATCTTTGGGAGTTTGATGCTTTTCGGGTAATGCCCGTTTTGCCAATTGATCAAGGCCGCTTCCCACAAAAGCTTTATAGGCTTCAGCTGGGTGTTCTGGGTAACCTAATTCGGCCAAAGATGTATTCATGGCCTCGGCGATATCTACTAAACTGTCGATGAGGGTACCATCTAAATCGAAGATGATCGCTTTAATTTGGGGTTTCGTGCTCATTTGCTCACTTCCTTTTTTGTAATTATATGTTTAAGATTGGGTTACCTCATTGGCGACAAGCGTCAAATGAGGATAGGGAATTTCGATATTCTCTTTATCAAAACGCTCTTTGATACTAAGCATAAGAGCGGTTTTTAATACTACAACATTGTCTTTACTAGCCCAAACTCCGAAATTGATGTTTATCCCGGAATCGCCGAAACTATCTACTTGCAACCAAGGCTCAGGATCACTGATAGCAAGTGGTTCGGATGCAGCAATTTCACTTAGTATTGCCAGTACATGCCGCAAATCTTCTTTGTAACTAACTGAGATACTTAGATTTGCACGCCGAACTGGGTAGCGGGTGATGTTTATCACTTCAGTTTTAATCATCGTTTCGTTCGGCACACGCACAAAGCGGTTATCGAATGTTTTCAATTTAATTGAGAGTAAATCTATGGATTCAATGACGCCGACGGTTGTCCCAATCTGCACAGCGTCACCAACCATAAATGGTTTTTCTGAGATCAGGAAGATCCCACTGATTATATTAGAGATACTTGTCTGTGAGGCAAAGCCAATAGCTATTCCAAACACACCTGCTGCGCCTAACAAAGCGGACAGCTTGAACCCAAATTCATTAAGCACACTGATAAGCAAGATCAGGCTTGAGATATAATACACAGCGCGCACAAGTAGCTGTTCGCTTTGTGCAGAAAGCCGATCTTTTATCAGACGTCTAACTACATTACGGATCAGGCGTACCAAGGGGATACCTATCAGCAAGATTAGTATCACACGAACAGCAAGGCTAATACGCTCTGGTGTGATAAAATCTGCGATTAACTGTGCTGCATTAAAATCGTTTAGCATTTTTTTTCCTCATTTCTCAAACTTGGGCTTGGTCTAAATATAGTTTAATCAAAGTTGGCGATCTGTCCACTATTTTTTTTCTTGAAGTGTAAAACACACAAAGGAATATCCTATTCAATTTTCTGGAATTTCCTCAAACTCAAACACGACAGCTATTTAACTGCTACTTAGAAATTAATACTGGACCCGATGCCGATAAAGTGACTGGTTTTCTGCATTGTTTTCGAATCATTAACACTATAATGCAAATAGCATTCCGAAACTGGTGTAAAGTAATAACTGGTTTTGCATTGGTAAATGGTTTGTTTATCAAATTGATAGTTTACTGCCAGTAGACTGAAGAAATGCTCGGATAATCGCCATTTCCCCTCAGAGAATACTGCACTCGATTCATGTTCAGGGCTGTATTTGCCACCCATTACCAGATATGAACCCTGGCTAAGGTCATAGGGGAAATTGTATTGGACATGGCTGCGGACAACGTTGGAAATCAGGTATATCTGGCTAAAACGGTCGTCGGTGCAGCTATTATTGATGAAACTGATAAAGCCATTTGTCTGCAAACCTATGCGTTGCTGATAACGAACTGAAGATTGAAATACATTCCTGCTATCAGGAGAAAGATTATCGGCATCACGGTTTTTCAAGATAAAATCACCGGTTATGCGGCTGAA
>JAVEUB010000306.1:0-3343 GCA_034005785.1 Cloacimonas sp. (SeqCode)
CGACGCTCTTCGATCTGCTTACATCAAAACCGCTGCCATTTAGCGGGAAATAGCGCACCAAGCCCGTATTTATTGCTGCTTGCGGCGTTGCCGAAGCAGTGTTTGAGGCTAAAGAAGAAGCATAATGGTAAACAGCTATCACGTAGTAACTGTAGCTTGTGCCGTTTACCACAGCGTTATCTTCAAAATAGGTATCCGTAGTATTTGCATATTCTGCACCATCACGATAAATAACATATTGCAGCAGACTGGGTTTATTTACCGTATTCCAACTAAGGAAAATTAAGCCATCACCGGCATTTGCGGTTAGGGATTCTGGCACCTTATCGGATTCAAATACCTCAAGACTGATGGGGATTACCACTTCTCCGGCATCAGGATCGTTCGAGCTAACCGTGTAGCTATATTCGTAAAAACCTGGTGCAGTATCACCAGCGTTGATGCTTAGATTTACTATCTGATTGGAGCCAGGATTTACATTGCCTGCATTAGGATCAGAGCTTATGATCGGTGTACGGCTTTGATCTCTATTGGAGCGGGGGTTAAATAATTTATTCCTGTTAGCAGAAACGCTTCTGTTGTCTAAGACTTGGGAAGTCCAGATCAAGGCTCCATCCCCATTGTTGGCTATCGTTACTTCGTTTTGTATAGAATCCATAACGTTTAGCGAAACATTGATAAACTCGGGAGTAACCGCTATCGCAGGGAATAGGACAGGCATTTTCTGCAGTTCATTGGAGAAGGCGGGTACAGAGAACACTCCTCCAGCATACATGGCTTTCACAGCCCATTTGTATGTGCCATCGGCAAGATAAGCCCATTGGGGATCGGTAGCAGTAGTATCGCTTACTGCACCGCTTACTAATGTCCAGCTTGCCTCTTCAGTTTCTTCCCCGGGTTGTAAACGCCATACCTGGTAGCTGGAAGGGTTGCTTGGGTAAATAGGGCTATTCCAGCTTATAAATGCGCTATTGGGGTCGTTAACCGCAGACACATTAAGGGGAGGATTATACGCTTGTTCACCGGTGGTGAAATGCCACATTCCGCTCCAGACAGTCTCTGCTGCAGTAACAGCTTTTATTCTCCAATAATACTCTGAATGAGGATTGAAAACCATCGGATAGCTATATAAAGAATCTGATAGTGCTACGCCATCACCAAGATGTACCAATCCAGTGGGGGAAGAGCCAACCCAAACCTCATAGCTAACAGTTTCCTGGTTGTAATTTCCCTGCCATTGCAGATTATTATCTGTGTTCACATCCACTTGATTTCTCGCAGGATTGGGATAGCAAGCAGCCAGGGCATTGAAGACGGATGCCCCGTAAGGCAAACCCCAGCTATGAGTAAGCAGCATGGATTCCTTGGAGAGGGGGTTGTCATGAAGAAAAAGCTCAATCAAGTTCCCCAAGCCCGCCAGCGGACTGATCTCACTAATTTGGTTGCCACTCAAATCCAGTACGTTCAGGTTGCTCAAAGAGCTTAATGGGCTAAGCTCGCTGATCTGATTTCCATCAAGGAAAAGAAGTGAAACATTCACAAAATACTGCGCCCCTTCGATACTGGAAATGTTTTTGTTTGAAAAATCCAAACTGCCAGTAAAACTATTTAGATCTGCAATTGTGGGCTGATACTCCGGCTCTTGCTCCAGTGCTTCATTTATCGCCATGCGGAAGTTATCATCCGGGATATACGCCGGCGGAGCTGTAACTTCTATCGTGATGGGTACTGTTATTAAAGGATTCTCAATGTCATTAGAGGTTATTTCCAGCTCAAAATAGTTCATCCCCTGGGGATCTTCAGCGGGATTGATGTTCAGGAAGCATACCTGCGAGGAATCCGGCTGTACAATACCATTAGGTGGGCTTAATGAAACATACAACTGCCGGTTATGCTTGGAAGGTATAACGGTTATTGAGCTATACCAGATTAGCTGTGCAGTTCCGCTATTACTTATCACTACTTGTAACTGCAAAGAATCTGCAGCAGACAGGGAGTAACTTATAGAACCCGGGCTTACACTAATTACAGGATAGAGAATTTCTTTCACCAACTCATTAGAGAAGGCAGGCGTGGAGTAAATACCTCCGGCATATACTGCTTTTACAGCCCATTTATACAATCCAGGGCTAAGATCAGTCCATTGATTATCAAGCGCAGTATAATAGGTCATTGGCTGAGCGACCAGCGTCCAGCTTGCTTCGTAGCTTTCTTGGCCTGAAAGCAAACGCCAAACTTCGTAACCTTCTGGCAGGAGTATTTCTCTGGAAGGATTACTGTTGTTAACCAAATGAGGGTGGCTAATTCCGGAAGCACTCAGGATTCCTGTGTTGTTCCGTTTGTGATTATCAACTATTGGCTCTAACGTGGTGAGGTAACCATCATTACGCTTATAGCTCCCCACTAAACCTTGGACGCTCCAATTGTAGTCCAATGTAGGAGCCAGAGTTAATAGGCTGCTCCAGCTTTCCTGCCAATACATCATATTGCCAAAGCCATCCACAGCAGGCCCCGGGTCACAACCGGCAGGATAACCTTCGGTAACATTGCAACGGTAGCCAAACCACAGCTCTTCCGTTCCAGTTATTAAAACCGGAGTATTTAGCAATATTTCTTGATAGGTGTTGAGTTCAGGAGTAAAGGGCTGATCTACCTGCATGGTACCGGGAGCAGTGGAAGTTCCACCTGTCCATACTCTCAAGCTAAATGAGCCAGCAGAAGCAACCCGAACCTTAATGGCTTTCAGATACAACCCAGCATATTGGGTAAGAGCTGAAGCAGGATAGCGGATGGCAACGTCGAAATCTGCGGTACCAGCAGTTCCGATACTGTTACCCAAACTACCATCATCGTAGTGCAACCATGTTTCATCTGCACTATAGGGCGCGACCCAGGATACGAGTACTTCATTGGAAATCTCGGCTGCTGAAACCATGCGGGGAGGCAATGGCTGCTGGGTGCTAAAAGCCCAGAGGGGGCAATTTAGGGCATAAACATAGCTATCGTCGCGTCCAGGGTAGTTTGAAAGCTGCCCCACACCCTTGTAACCAGGTGCTAAAGAGCCTCTTATGGCTGTATTTACATAAGGGATAACTTGCCAATTATAACTTTCGCCGATAGTTAACGTAGATGTAAGCGCGTAGCTTAGGGTGTTGCCAACATCCAGACTGATGATAGTTTCGCTATACCCTTGACGCCAAAGATTGAAGAAATAGCCATCTGGGGTTGGGAAATCATCCATAAATGTTTCCACCCATTGAAATTCCGGCTGCAAACCCACAAAGGTAGCCCCATCCAAGGGCTGGACAAACAACGCAGGTTGTGGGCGTTTATATACAGTTAC
>JAVEUB010000040.1:0-13811 GCA_034005785.1 Cloacimonas sp. (SeqCode)
ACTTTCTATATGATTCCTACCTTATCGTAGAGTACGACCAACAAGGCTAATTTTAGTTTTCACACAGCCTCCTCCGCAGGAATGACAAAACGTTTTCACACAGTCTCCTACGCAGGAATGACAGGAAATAATGGGGGAATGCCTGCTGAAATATAGATTTGCAAACAAGGGGGAAAAAAGAGACCGTCAGCAGGGGGGTGCCAACGGTCTAAGCAACAATATTAAAATATTGTTTAGGTTAAGAGGCTGTTTACCCGGGCTATCGCACAATTTGAACCCGGATAGCAGCAGGAAAGCTTGTTAATAACAGCTTGTAAGCAAATTAATCCAGTGCTTTCAAAAAAGAGGGAACATCGGTGCGAAGGGTGGGAATCCGTTGGGGTTCATCTGCTGCGGGTTTTCGCTCTTCTTTGGGGGCAGGTTGGTTTATATTAAGCCGTGCCATGATATCTTCTATTTCCGTGTCCGGTGCTTTGGGTTGGGGTTGGGGCGTGGGATTTGTGTGTAGGTTCAGCCCCGGGAAATCGATGAGTTTTTCTTTTTCACCGTCTTTATCCAAGCCGGTGGCGATCAAAGTAACGCTGATCTTTCCGGTTAGGGTATCATCCAAAATAATACCCATGATGATGTTAGCCGCTTTGCCTGTTTCGTTCACGATAACATTGGACACTTCCTCGAATTCACTCATCAGGATGTCGTTGCCAGCGGTGATGTTAAGGAGTAAGGATTGGCAACCTTGCAGGTTAACGTCGCTTAGCAAGGGATTGGCAATAGCCGCTCGTGCAGCATTGATGGCGCGGTTTTCACCTTCGGCTACGCCGGTGCCCATCAGAGCATAGCCCATGTTTTGCATCACAGTTTTCACGTCGGCAAAATCTACATTTACAAAACCATTTACGTTGATGATGTCGCTAACTGCTTTGGCTGCTTCAAATAGCACATTATCGGCTTTGTTAAAAGCTTCTACTACGGTGATGCAAGAATATATCTCACAAAGTTTCTCGTTGGGGATCACGATTAGCGTGTCCACATATTCCCGCAAGTGCTGAATGCCGCTTTTGGCATTATCAGCGCGCTTTTTCCCTTCAAACGGGAAGGGAGAAGTAACGATGCCCAGGGTTAAAATTCCCATCTCCCGGGCAATTTTGGCGATTATGGGAGCTGCTCCGGTGCCAGTGCCACCACCCATACCAGCAGCGATAAAAACCATATCTGCACCATCCAGATGGGCTTTAATTTCGTCTTTGGATTCTTCGGCACTGCGAGAACCAATATCAGGATTTGCGCCTGTGCCAAGCCCGCGGGTAAGCTTTTTACCCAGCTGCAGTTTCATGTTTGCACGGCTTCTATTCAGATCGCTAACATCTGTATTGGCAGCGATGAATTCCACCCCGAAAAGATTGTTGTTAATCATGGTGTTAATGGCGTTTCCGCCAGCTCCGCCAACTCCAACGATTTTGATGTTGGTGCCTATTTGGGCAGGTTTTTCGTCGAACTCGATCATTATTCCCCCTTAGGTAAAATCCTTAAGTATTTTTTTTAATTTATCTACGAATTTGCTTGATTTCAAATTAGGAAAGTTAAAGCTTTTGCCACTCGGTTCATTATCCTGGCTTGCAGCATAGTATAACATGCCCACTGCTGTGGCATAGGCGGGGTCTTCCAGGCGGCTGATCATGCCATTTAGCCGCGAAAAATCGGGGGTGGCAATTTTAACATGCAGGTTGAACGCATCGGACAATACCAAATCGATATTGCTTAGGTTTGCGCATCCTCCGCACAGCACGATACCTGCTGTTACAAGTTCGGGCGTATAGAAATCCTTAGCCTTAGAGTAGCATAAAGAGAGCATTTCTTCCACCCGATGCTGGATTACATGGCTGATCAAGAATTGCGTTTTACGGGTGCCAGCCCTACCGCTGATGCCTTCTACATCGATTTCGATGCTTTGATCCACACTGCTGGCTAAGGCATTGCCATATTCCACTTTGAGGAACTCGGCGTTGCTAAGTGTGGTCTTCAAACCAATTGCCAAATCTTCAGTTATGTTCTTACCAGCCATGGGGATAACCAATATTTTTTCCAGGCTGCCACGGCTGTAGATAGCCAGATCACAAGTGCCACCGCCAATATCCAAAACAATGGCTCCCAAGCGGCGTTCATCTTCACTTAGCACTGATTCTGCCAGGGCGATATGGTTCAGCACAAAGTTTTCTGGCTCGATGTTATAGCCAGCCAGTTCGATACATTTTATCAGGTTGCGCAGAGGAGTTAGCTCCGCCAAAATGGCGTAAACCTTGGCAATAAGGTGAAATCCATTCATGTTGATAGGGTTATGGATATCATCCTGATTGTCGATTACAAAATTATGGGGCAGGCCATGCAAAATGCGAAAACGTTCGAATCCTTTTTGGATTTTTACGCTGTTCTTGGCATCGTTGATCACTTGCTCCACGTGCTCCACGGTTATTTCACCCGGCTCATTCGGAGTTTCGGTGGGGATAGAGATGCGCCCATCACCGATATGGGTTCTGATATGCTCACCGGTGATATTGGCATAAATGTTCTGAGCCGGTATTTTAGCGGCATTTTCTGCCTCTTCCAAAGCCTTAGCAACGCAGCCAGATAAGGCTTGGATATCTTTAACAATGCCGCGTTCGATACCTTCGGATTGGCTTTCACCGATGCCCATAATTTCCAGACGTCCATTGCCAACTTCTTTGGCAATGATTGCCCTGATTACAGATGAGCCGATATCCAGAGCGGTGATGATAGAGCTTTTCATTTGTTTCCTGCCTTTACCACAACTTGGTTTTTGTAGCGCAAATCAACCACACTGTGCCGATCAATATTGCCGTTATCCTGAACGAAAAGGTAGCGTTTCAATTGGCTTGCCAGATCTTCGTCCGAAGGGATGATGCGTGTTCCATACTTGGTGTCCACAATGTTTATCGTGTTATCTATCAGATAATATTCCGAAATATGGGAGATAAACTCCGGAGCTTCTTTGGTAATACGCTGGTGCAAAGCGATAACACGCGTTAAGCTTGGTTTCTTTAGTTTGAGGCCGGGCTTTAACTGTTTACCCAAAATGTAAGTGCTGTAAATGGGGATATCTTCTTTGTATACATTGGTATATCTGGCTAAAACAATGCCCTCAGCATCAATGGGGAAGAGATCGCCCTCGTAGCTTTTCAGGTAGAGCAAGCCTTTGCGCTCGGTTAGCTCTAAATGCATGGTATGTAGCAGCTTTTTATGCAACTTAACTTCTTTAATCCGAGAGAAATGCATTAGCTTGGTTTTTAACTCGCGGGTGGGAATAGCCAAGAGATTCATACCCAGATAAGGGGTTACCGCCTTTTGGATGAGACTATCAGGAATCACGGTATTGCCTGACATAGTTATCTTATTTAGTTCGAATAGGTTAACATGAGTAAGAGCATACCACACAGCAAAGCCTACGCTCGTTACAATAACTAACGAGACGAAGAAGAACAGGTAATACCTGCTGTTTCCGCGGCGTTTACGCTCTCTTTTGCTCAAATCCATAATGCTATGTTACTTATACCTTTAGAATAATAATCACTAATTCTCATAAATCAGCTTCAATGCTACAAGTTACTCATTTTTTTGGTGTTATGCTTTGTGTCAACTGTTTTCTTTAGTTGAGCTAAAATTTCTTCGCCATATTGCCAAATATTTCCAGCGCCCATAGTTACAAGGATGTCGCTTTCTTGCAAAAGAGCCAGTGTCTGGCTTACAATTTGGGTATTTTCGGCTAATAATGTAACCTTATGATGTCCACATTGAATGGCTGCATCTGCAATCATTTTTGAGCTTACCCCTGGAATGGGTAATTCGCGTGCAGGATAAATGGGAGCCAGGATTAGGCAATCACAAGAAAAGAAAGCCTTGCCAAATTGCATGAACAGATCGCGCGTGCGTGAGTATAAATGGGGCTGGAATAATGCTACTATTCTGCGTTTAGCACTGTCCTTAAAGGCTTCCAGGGTAGCTGAGATTTCCGTGGGATGATGTGCATAGTCGTCATAAACTGTGATGCCGCCTGCTTCGCCTTTCAGTTCAAAACGGCGATACACCCCGCTGTATTCGGCCAGACCTTCTTGAATAGATTTGAAGGGGATATCCAGCTCCAAACCTATTGTTGCTGCCAACAATGAGTTCTGGATATTGTGGCGTCCTGTAACCTTCATGGAAATGCGCCCAAGTTTATATTCTTTGTAGTTAAGATCATAAGAGGCGCAGAAATTCTCCATCTTGATATCCCGGGCTTGCACGTCTGCCTGACGTGAAAAACCATAAGTAACGATTTTCTTGTTGATGTGGGGAAGGATAGCCTGCACACCAGGATCATCCAGACAGGCAATAACACTACCAAAGAAGGGGACTTTATTGGCATATTCGATAAACGAGCTTTTAATATCATCCAAATTCCGGTAGCAATCCAAATGATCTTCGTCCACATTGGTAATCCCGGCGATACAAGGTGTTAACGATAAAAATGAGTGATCGTATTCATCGGCTTCCACCACTATGTATTTGCCATTTCCCATCACGTTGTTGCTACCAAAATTTATAACCTTGCCACCCACGATGATAGTAGGTTCAAGGCCAGCACGCTCCAACACCAATCCTGCCATGGAAGTGGTGGTGGTTTTTCCATGTGTTCCGGAAATGCCAATGCTGAAACTCATCCGGGTAATTTCTGCCAGCATTTCAGCGCGGCGGATCACAGGGATTTTTAAAGCTTTAGCTGCCACTATTTCGGGGTTGTCATCTTTTACGGCGCTTGATTTCACCACCACATCTGCTTCACCCAAAAACAGGGGATTATGGCCTTCGTCAATCTTGATCCCCAAGCTTTCCAGATGAGCCGTAAGCTCCGTTTTCTTCATATCGGAACCGGTTATCTCCAAGCCCTGATTGTGCAGGAATTCGGCTATACCGCTCATTCCGATACCGCCGATGCCAATAAAGTGTATTTTTTTTGTTCTACCGAGCATTATGATCTCCTTGGTTTAAAGCTAAATCACTAAGCATATCTTCTACGATGCTTGTTGCAGCTTTGTTAAGCGGAATTTGCTTTAGTGTGTCTATATATTTATCCATCTCTCGCGCCATCTCGTCGATGCTATCCAGCAGGGTTTCTGGAGTCAACTTGCTTTGTTCCAGCATGATAGCCACACCTTTTTGTTGCTGTTCGCGGGCATTGAAAAACTGGTGATTTTCTGCGGCGGTGGGAAGAGGTATCAGGATTGCGGGAATACGGTTATCCTCCAGTTCGGCAATCGTCATAGCTCCGGCACGGGTGATCGCTAACTGCGATACAGATAACATCTTGGTAAGTTCCGGTGAAAAGGCAAAGGTATAAACGCGCTTGTTATCAGCGTATTTGGGAGCAAAACGCGCGAAGGTAGTATTCCCCGTTTGCCAAATGATTTGGTAGCCTTTAGCCAAAATTGCGGGGATGGCTGCATCCACAACCTTGTTTATTGGCAAAGACCCCTGGCTGCCTCCGCTGACGATAATAGTGGGGCAGGAATTGTCCAAACCAAGTTGCTTCAGCGAAAAGCTACCTTTTTCGGTTGCTTTTATAGGGATACCAAAGTTCTTGATCTTAGCTCCTGGTAGATAGTTTCTGCTTGTTTCAAAAGCCACATAGATCTGTCTGATCTGCCTTGCCATGAATCTTGTTACCAAGCCAGGATAGCTATTACTTTCGTGAAAATAAAGAGGAATTTTAAGCCAATGAGCAGCCAAGGCGACAGGGCCTGAAACAAAGCCACCGGTGCAGAATACAGCATCAGCACCAATCCTTTTCAGGATGCTTTTCGCCACAAAGATGCTGCGCGCAAGGTGATAAGGAAAGAGGAGATTGCTGATGCTGAAACTGCGATACAGCTTTTGGACTTTTATGATACCGAAGGGATAAGCATTTGCCTTGGCTAAGCGTGCTTCGATACTATTAGCGTTGCCAATAAATATGCACTGATGTCCTTTTTGCGTTAGCTGTTCAGCAATTGCCAAAGCAGGAACTATGTGTCCTCCGGTTCCACCACCGGCAAAAGCGATAATCACACATATCTCCGTTGAGCGCTGATGTTCAGGATTACCCCTAATGAAGCAGAATCTATTAGTAAAGCAGAACCACCATAGCTTATAAATGGTAAAGTATTACCAGTAGGTGGCAGAATGGACATAGCCACACCAGTATTTACCAGTACATTGCAAAAGATATTCATAGCCAGTCCAACGCCTAAAAATCTCAAATAGCGGTTTTCCTGTTTGTTGGACATGCGGAAGGCACGGAAAAAAAGCAGACAATGCAAGCCAAAAACAACTAACGCACCCAAGAATCCCCATTCTTCACCGATTATGGTAAAGATATAATCAGTTCTGGCTTCCGGTAAATAATAGTGTTTTGCACGCCCGCGCGACATCCCTGTTCCCAGAATTCCGCCACTGGTAAGCGCTGTTAAGCTTTCTTTCACTTGATAATCCCCACCTTCAGTTTTAACTGAATCTCGTTGGGGAAAAAAGAGGTTGTATTTAGTGTAGGTGGTTAGCCGTGCCTTGCGGTAATCTGCGCCATGAGATAGAATCAGGATTCCGCCTAATAATCCCACAACAGCTACAAGTGCCAAAAGGCGTATTCTTGCCCCAGCATAGATCAGCATCCCGAAAAGAGTAGCTCCACCAATAATCAAGGTACTAAGGTGGCGCTCAAAAATGATCAGGATGAATACCGTTCCGGTAAGGATGACGAGCGAAAGGAAGTTAGAGACGAATTTCATAGGCGTGGTGGATGCAAGAAGCTCTTCATGCCGTTTATCCAAAATATGGGCAAAGAAGAACACCAGCACAACCCTTGCCAGGAAACTGGGCTGAAAGTTTATCGGACCCAGGTTTATCTGACGCGTGGCACCTTTAATCGTACTCCCTTTTGCCAATACGATGATGAGCAATAGAATGGTAATATACACCATATAGGGAGCAAGAACCCTTAGTTTGTCCAGATCGAAATAGTAGAGAATCATAATTGCCGCAGTGGCAGACACGATTAGAAACAAAAGCTGGCGATAGAAATTGATCATCGAGCTTTGCACAGAGGAAATATCCAGCATTACGACAAGGCCAATTAGAGACAGCAAAGCATAGCAAAGCAGAATTACTTTGTCAAAACTGATTACATAGCGTTGGATTTTGTTTCTTTTCATTTATCCCTTTGCCATATATCTATTCATTAAAATGTTCTGCCTGAATTCTCGCTGGCAGCAATAATACCGGCAACGATCTGTTTAAACACTTCACCGCGGTGTTCGAAATTATGGAAATGATCGAAGCTTGCACATGCTGGAGAGAGGACAATTATGTCACCAACCATTGCTTCTTCGTAGGCTTTGAGAACGCATGTTTCAAAATCGTCGATACACACCAAGGGCACCTTTCCCATCCAGGCTTGGCGCATTTGATCTTGTGTATCACCGGTTAAATATACTTTTACGGCATGTTGTTGCAGTTCTTCGGTAAGCAAGCCGAAATCTTCCCCTTTGTCCGAGCCCCCCATCATGATGCGGATTGGTCGCTCAAAACTAAGTAAAGCGCTACGCACGGAATCGGTATTTGTAGCTTTTGAATCGTTGTAAAAAGATACTCCTCGGGCACTTCCTACATACTCCAAACGGTGAGTAAGAGGCTTAAACCCTTTAACTGCATTCCCGATCTGCTCGGTATCCGGTAAAAGTGCCTGTACGGCAAGCATAGCAGCCATGGTGTTAGCATAGTTATGAGGCCCCTTAATTCCTAAGTCGTAAATTGAGACAGATGTGGATAGCCCTAAACGGATAAATTTACCATGTAAGCATGCATAAGCTTTGGGTTGGCAGTCGTTCAAAGAAAAGAACAGTTTCCTGGCTCTTATATTTGCAGTCCAGCGGGTTACTTCCGCAGAATCTAAGGACAGCACTGCACTATCTTCCTCATCCTGGAATTTGAATATGTTCGCTTTACTTGCAGCATAATCATCGAAGCTTTCATAGCGATTCATGTGATCGGGGGTAATATTCAAAAGCACTGCCACGTCGGGCTTAAAACTCGTAATCAGATCAAGCTGGAAACTGCTAATTTCTAACACAATGCAATCAATACCGGGTTTATGAATTGGATAGCTGCAAAAAGCATCGCCGATATTACCCGCGAGTATGGAGTTTTGCCCCATCCGAGTTAAAATATGGTGAATCAAACTGGCGGTAGTGCTTTTTCCATTAGAGCCTGTAACTGCTATGATCTTGGAGTCGTTGGCTTTTATCCTGAAACCAAACTCAATCTCGCTGATCAATTCCAGCCCAGCCTCTCTGGCTTTTTGCAGGATCGGGATATCAAGCGGAATTCCGGGGCTTACTATCAAGCAGTCGCAAGAAAGTAGCGCAGAAGTGTGGCCACCGAACTCGCAGGGGAAATCTTCCAACAATTGAGCAGCATTAGGAATTTGCGACTGTTCTTGTAGCTCACTAAGAAATGCGCTACCTCCCAGCTCTTTAATTTTATAGGCAGCAGCAACTCCGCTACGTGCCATGCCCAAGATACCGTATTTTTTGCTTTTGTCGAACATTCTTAAATTTCCCTTTTTTCCTTAGCGTAATTTGATGGTAGAAAGTCCTATGGCTACCAGAAGTATAGCCAAGATGTAGAAACGGGTAACAATCTTTGTTTCATGAATTCCCTTCAGTTCATAATGATGATGTAAGGGAGCACATAAAAACACTCTGCGACCCTGCCCATATTTGCGGCGTGTATATTTGAACCAGCTTGTCTGGATTATTACACTGCTTGTTTCGGCAATAAACAGCATGCCGATTATTACCAGGAATATCTGTTCTTTTAGCAGCACCGAGATCACCGCCAAAATACCCCCCAGGGTTAAAGAACCAGTATCTCCCATAAACACTTGTGCCGGATAGCTATTAAACCACAAAAAGCCTATCAGGGTGCCTATCAGCGCACTGATAAACACGGTTAGTTCGCCTGCATTGGTGATAAACTCCAGATTCAGGTAACCTGCTGCTACAAAGTTTCCTTTCAGATAGCTCATTACGCCCAGTCCCATAGCCGCAAAAGCCAGGGTTCCTGCTGCCAGGCCATCCAGTCCATCAGTTAAGTTAACCGCATTTGAAGTTCCGGTAATGAGGAACACTACAAAAGGGATAAATAACCATCCAAGCTCGATATAAGTATCTTTGAAAAAAGGGATTTGCAAGGCTGTAATATTATCTGCAGCAGAACTGCTGTAATAGATGGCCATAGTAAGAATTAAACCAACGGATATCTGTCCCCAAAGCTTATACTTGGGCACCAGCCCTTTCTTGCTTTTAACAAAGTTCTTTAAGTAATCATCGATAAACCCCAGAGCGCCTAACCAGATAGTGGTGAGATACATCATCAAAATTGCTGGATTGGTTAAAACATTCCACAGCAGTGAGGTTATTAGCAGGGATACCAGAATGATAATTCCCCCCATCGTGGGAGTGCCCTGCTTTAGCCGATGCTTTTCGGGCAAATCATCATCGATAGTTTCAACTGCTGATTTTCGCTTAAGTACCCGGATAAATGCCGGGCCTATAAACAGCGAGATAAGCAGGGACGTGATAAAGGCACCGATAGATCTGAACGTTACGTAGCGGAACACATTGAAAACAATACTATATCTGGCAAGTGGGAATAGCAGATGGTAGAACATCAGTGGCACTCTCTTATGGCTGATAGCAGTTTTTCAAGATGAATGCCGTGTGATGCTTTTAGCAGAATCACTCCATCACCGGGGATACTTGCTAAATTGCCTGAGCGCAGCAGTTGCTCTGTGTTTTGATAGTGGTTCGGGTTTGTGGTATCCTGTGTCTGCTTCTGGAACAGGTGCGCCATTTGCCCCACTGTAATAAGCTCGCTAAACTGCATCTCTACCAGCATAGCTCCAATCATTTGGTGATACATCGTAGAGCTTTCTCCCAATTCCAGCATATCCCCCAAAATGGCATAATGCGGTAACTCGGGGTTTGTAATTTGCCAATACTCCAGTGCAGCTTGCATAGAGCAGGGATTGGCATTGTAACAATCCACAATCAATACACCTTTGCCCCTGGCTTCAGTTTGTGAACGCATTTCTAAAGTGATAGGTTGTTGTAGCGAGCTTTGCATTTGGGCTTTGCCGATCCCCAAGGACAATCCCAGAACGATGGCAAAAGCAGAGTTAATGGCATAATGGGGAGCTGCATAGGGAATCTGCCAGAGTGTGCCGTCTAATTCAAACATTTGTCGCCCCCTTTCGCCTGCTTGGTTGCTAATCACATAATTACAAACTTCATTGTAGCCCACGCTGATGCCATCCATGTTAAAATTACTGAAATGAGGATCATCCCCAGGGAAGATTCGCAGTGCAAGTGGACGCTTAAAAAGATCAATTTTCTCTTTAAACACTCCGTTTTCATCTCCAAATTGCTCTAAGTGTGAAGGGCCAACATTCAAAATCATACCAATATCCGGAGCTACTATATCTGCCATTTGGGCAATTTCACCAAAATGATTTGTCCCCAATTCAAACACGGCAAAGCGGTGCTTAGGTTCAATCCTTAAAATAGTTTTACATAAGCCGATCAGGTTATTCTCATTTTTGGCTGTACTTAAACATGGTGCAACGTCATCCAGGATGCGTGCTATCAGCTCTTTAGTTGTAGTTTTACCGGTGCTTCCGGTTAAAGCAATACGTTTGGGAGCGAACATCTGCAGGTACTTTTGGCAGAGTAAGCCCATACTTTGCAAGGGGCTGGATACACACAGGCAACATCTGCTGGCGTCTGTATCAAGCGGCAGATCTGATGCAATGGAAATGTTATCAGGCTCGGATAGCACTTCCGGAAGGAAACTGTGCCCATCGAACTTATCACCCTTGATAGCAAAGAAAACGCTGCCAGGTTTTAACTTGCGGGAATCGCTGGAGAGGTAACGAAAACTTTTGGGGTGTCGATATCCAACCTGGCGTTCTTCCGCAAGAGGTGAGAACAGCAATTCCAGCAAGCAGTTATCAATGGGAAGAACAAGCTCATCATCAGCTTTTTGCGTGGTTAACACATCCTGATGGTTAAGCACATTCTGCGCAATCTCAAGATCGTCAAAATGGTAGCGGACACCTTCAATTTCCTGATAATTCTCGTGTCCCTTACCACAGATTAACACTATATCACCTGGCTGGGACAAGCGGATTATTGAGTCTATAGCCAATTTGCGTTCACGGATGATCCACCAGGGCAGCCTGGGGTCGCTATCGATCACGATATCATGGATAATGGCATCGGGGGATTCAAAGCGGGGATTATCGTCCGTTACAATTACCGCATCACTATATTTAAGTGCAGCTTTCAGCATCAGAGGGCGTTTGCCTTTATCTCTGTTTCCACCTGCTCCGATAAGACATAAAATGCGCTTATGGGGGAGTTCATGCACAGCATTCAGCAGATTTTCGATGGCATCAGGCGTGTGCGCGTAATCGATAAACACGTGGATTTGTTTAGTGTTTTCCACACGCTCGATTCTGCCTTTTACCGGGGGAATGCTTACTATTGCTTGGGTAATAGCTTGCGCCGTAAAACCCATACTGTGCAGGGTAAGTGCCACCAGCCCCAGATTTTGAACGTTAAAGCTGCCGATCAAGCGGCTGGAAACATTTAGCACTTGTACCGGGGATACAAGCTGGAACTTGCTGTGGTTTATATCTGTAACAATATCATTAAAGCAGAATTCTGCATCTGTAATACCCAAACTATGGCATACAGCATTAGCTGCATGCAATCGCTGGCATATCTTTGCTCCAAAAGCATCGTCGCAGTTCACAATTGCCACGGCGCCAGTATCTATACCCCTTTCAAAGAGCAGATACTTAGCCTCTGCATAGCTGTCCATGTCCCCATGAAAATCCAGGTGATCGCGGCTTAGGTTGCTAAAGAGGCAGTAATCAAAATCTACCCCGTAAACCCTATCCAGCGCCAAAGCATGCGAAGAAACTTCCATCACCACATAGCTTACCTTGCTATCGGCCATTTCCGTAAAGATCGCATTTAACTGGATAATATCAGGCGTAGTGTGCTGCGTGGGATAGTTTACCCCTTCTATATTGTATCCCATGGTGCCAATCCAACCGCATTTGTGGTTAAGATTGCGTAAGGCTTCATACAACATCAGGGAAATTGTGGTTTTTCCATTGGTGCCGGTTACACCGATCAGGATAAATGGATTTTTCTGTTTTTTTCCATCTTGGGAAGGGATTCTAATCTCTTTGGCAATCAAAGCGGCTGCTTTGCGTGTATCTGTTACCTGGATCGCAGGCACCTTTTCCTGCAGTGGTTCCTGGCTCACAATTAGGCTGGCACCGGCATCAAGCGCTTTATCTATAAAGCGATGGCCATCAAAGCTCTCGCCTTTGATGCACACAAATATATCACCTTTAGCAAGCAAGCGATTATCGGTTTGCATTTTGCCCTGCCAGCTTGTTAGTGCTTCCAAATGCTGGCTGGATACCAGAAGCTGATGTTTCTGCAATGCCTTAACAATTCCGGCTATCACAGGGATGCCTCCAGCATACAGGTGCTTCCCTTGATAATTCTGCTGCCCGGAAGCACGGATTGCCTTCGCACAATACCCGTACCGCTAATCCTTATGGTAACTCCATTCTTGGATGCCTGCCGGAGTGCTTCCCGCAAGCTAAGTCCAATCAAACTTGGCATGGATCCAGTTTCGTAAACAGGTAGTTTTTTATCCAGACTGCGGCCAATTTTTAAGGTAATAGGGTGGTTCCGATCCACAATAACCCCGGCTTTAGGGAATTGATCGATAACAATTGAAGCGGAATCAGGACCCTCCACTTTGTATAAAAATCCATAACGGCTCAAAGTACTTTCTGCTTGATACAACGATAGCCCGGTAATGCTGGGCATATTTAACGAAGTTTTCATCAAGCGTTCGTTGTAGGGAAGAATCTGACAATCTGGCATAAACAGGATGTTTTCTACGATCTTCTTAAAGGTAGGAGCGCTGCTGGTGCTACCATAGTGATATCCTATTGCAGGTTCGTCATAGAAAACCACGATCACCATTTGCGGTTTTTCTACAGGGAACATCCCCACAAATACAGAATTGTATTTTCCGCTGCTATATCCGCGTGTGCCGATTACGTTTTTTTGCGCAGTTCCTGTTTTGCCGCCGATGGTCATATAATCCATCTTGATATGTCTGGCGGTACCATGATCAACTACATCTTGAATATATGCCCTTAGTGTGTCGGTAGCGCTTTTTGTGGAAACGTTACGCAAAACAGAGGGTTCAAATTGCTCCAGCAGCTTGCCGTTATCGTCCCTGAAGGAATCTACGATTATTGGCTTCATTAGTTTTCCGCCATTGGCAATAACGCTATAGGCGGTAGCAAGTTGTACTGCTGTAGTCGAGATTGCTTGGCCAAATGCCACCGAATGCAGCGTGTAACCATCCCAATTTTGCAATTTTGCAAAGATTCCGCTTGATTCCCCAAACAAGTTTAAGGCAGATTTTTGGCCGAAACCATAGGAGATAAATTTTTCGTAGAGTTTTACCGAGCCGATTCTTTCGGCGATTCTGGCAATACCAACGTTGCTGGATTTGGAGATGATGTCACGAGGGGTCAATTGGCCATAGTTATGTGTGTCCGAGATCACTCTTCGTCCTGCCTGATATCTTCCACAAGGGATAAGTTCATTGGAGCGCACCAGCTT
>JAVEUB010000307.1:0-3312 GCA_034005785.1 Cloacimonas sp. (SeqCode)
TTGGCTTAGCATTGTCCATCCCATCCACAATGCATAGCCAATGCTAAGCCAATGCAAGCAAGAGAAAAACTGTTTGATCAGCAGATATACAAAAAAACCCTTCTGCCATTCCTGCCTCCGAGCTTGTGCGAAAACTCCAAAACCCTCTGTCATACCCGCGGAGGCGGGTATCCAGCCCTAATGAATCCCGTTAGGGATGTCACAATTAAAGTATTGATATATATATGATTATCTTCCGTACTTACAGAACTTGTAAATGGGCTGGATTCCCACTTCCGTGGGAATGACGATACGGGTTTGACGTTTTCACACAAGCTCTGAAATCGGTGTTCCTATTAATGTTGCCAGTAGGGATTCTGGGGTAGCGGGGAATTTTAGGCTTGCTTGCGGATTCTGCTCTCGCACAGCGGCTTGCAGGGCGAAGAATACTGCCAAACCATAAATAAAAGGCGGTTCGCCAGTAGCTTTAGAGCCAAACACACTTGCTTCACTGGAAAGCGAGGGTAGAACTTCCACCTCGAACACTTCAGGCAGATCGCGGATACCGGGGATTTTGTACGTAGAAGGATTGGCACTGGTATAACGGCCTTTGCTATCCCACACCAGATCTTCCATTGTACACCAGCCGACACATTGTATGGCTGCACCGGTAATTTGCCCCAAGTCTATCTCAGGATTCAGGCTTTGTCCGTTTTCGTGCACTATATATAGCTTGCGTAAGACGTGTTCACCCAAGCGGCAATTCAGCTCCACTTCTGCCAGTGCAGCACCATACACAAAATAGTGGAAAGGATGCCCCTGCCCTAATTCGCGGTCAAAAAACAAATCTGGAGTGCGGTAATAACCGTAAGCGGCAAGAGGAATGCGCTCCACATAAGCAAAAGAGATAAGGTCTTTAAAGGCAATATGTTGCTCGGGGTTGGCAACAGGATAAACAATGCCATTGGCAAAGATTAAATCCTGCGAGCTAAACGCAACACCGTATTGCGAAGTGAGCAAGCGGGATGCAGGTTCGCGTAAGTTTTCACGGATCTTTTCCGCAGCGATTCTGGCTGCATTGCCATTAATATCACTACCCGTGGAAGCTGCTGTGGGAGATGCGTTTCCCACTCTTTGGGTGTTGCTGCTTTCCACCCGGATATTTTGCAAAGAAATACCCAAAACTCGGGAAACCACCACCGCCATTTTGGTGCTAAGCTCCTGCCCCATTTCCACCCCACCGGTGCTAACGGAAACGCTGCCATCGATATACACCCAAATCAGCGCTGAGCCTTGGTTCAACAGTGCTGTGGTAAAAGAAATGCCAAACTTAACGGGAACAATGCCCAGTCCCCGCTTATGGTGTTTGTTATTGCTATTGAACTCGGCTATTTCCGCCTTCAGAGCAGTGTAATCGGCATTTGTGGCAAGTTTCCCCAATATATCAGTGATCTGGCACTCTTTTATTTCTTGACCATAAGGGGCGATATCGCCATTCTGATAAGCATTTAGCTTGCGCACAGCAAGGGGATCAAGCTGCAAGTGCCGGGCAATATCCTCAATGATGCTTTCGATCACAAAGATGCCTTGAGGAGCGCCAAAACCCCTATACGCCGTATTGGGGGGCAAATTTGTGCGGCAAGCCCGCCCTCGAATAGCGATATTGGGGATATTATAGCTGTTATCGGCATGAAACATGGCTCGCTCCAGAATCGCCACAGACAGATCCGCATAGGCACCACCATTGGCTAAAAGCTTAATATCATAGGCACTTATCTTGCCTTCAGCATCGTAACCAACCTTCCAGATACTCACAAAAGGATGGCGCTTACCCGTTACATGCATGTCCTCATCACGGTTCAGTAATACCTGCACCGCACGTTTTGTAATAAAAGCACCCAAAGCAGCAAAGCAAGCCCAAATGGTTGCTGCTCTTTCTTTTCCACCAAAAGCTCCACCCAAACGCGGCACTTCCACCACCACATCATGCGCCGGAATACCCAGCAGATGGGAAACCACTTCCTGCACCTCCATCGTGCTTTGCGTGGCACAATGAAGCATGATGCGGCTATCCTCGAAAGGAATGGCGCGCGTGCGCTGAGTTTCCATGTAAAAATGTTCTTGTCCGGAGCTGTGAGTTATCCCGCTAAGCACATGTTTGGCTTGCTGAATGGCCTCTTTGGCGTTACCGCGTTCGATCTTGCGTTCGGGGACATACCACTCGCCTTTAGCATCGGCTTCAAGAGGATCATAAATAGGCTTTAACTCTTTGTATTCCAGCTTGATAAGCTTTACTGCCGCCTCTGCCACAAGCTCGTTTTCAGCCAGAACCATAGCCAAAGGTTGCCAAGCGTACATGATGGTTGATTCAGGAAACAGAGGCTCGTCCTTGATCACATGGCCAATCTGATTATTATGGGGAATATCAGCCGCACTAAGCACTTTAAACACTCCCGGATAGGCAGATGCAGCGGAAGTATCCAGCAGCATAAGCTGTGCATGAGCTACGGGAGAAAACAAAAATTTGGTATGCAGCATGCCCGCAAGAGGGGCTTCATCGCCAATAAAGTGGGATTTTCCGGTTAGATGCAACGCTCCGCTGAGGTGTTTGACGTGTCTCATAATTGCGCCTCCGCAGCTTCCTGCAGGTAGATGGCAAGATGGTTTTTTATCAGGCTCAGACGATAGCTATCGCTACCCCGCACATCGGATAGGGGGGTAAATTCTGCCGCTACTTGTGCGCAGATATCTGTAATATTAAGGCTGCTAAGTGCCTTGTTTTCCAATAATTTCGGCAAGGTTTGGGAAAGCAAAGGGGTGGCAGCTACACCTCCCAGGGCAAAAGCAGCATTGCTAATATGGCTGCCCTCAAGCTGGATGCTGATTGCGGTTACCACTGCTGAGATATCTACTGACTTGCGTTTAGCGCTTTTTATCGTATTCAGATATATTGTTTTGGGAATGGGTGGGAGGATGATCTCGCGGATGATTTCCCTCTTTTTTAGGGCAGTTTTGCGGTAGCCCAGAAAGAACTCACGGATAGGCAGTTGCCGTAATTCCAGCTCCGTTTGCAAAAGCAAAATAGCGTTCATCGCCAGCAGCAAGGGCATGCTATCACCCACAGGAGAGGCATTGGCAATATTTCCGCCCAATGTGCCAAAATTGCGGATTTGCTGGGAGGCAATCTGGCTGATGAGGCGGTGTAGAACAGGATAATCGCGCTGTATTATTTCGGCTTCATGCACCTGGCTGTAAGTAACTGCTGCACCTATATGTAAGCCATCTGCTGCCATGTATATGCGGTTCAGTTCAGGGATGCGGGAGATAGATCGG
>JAVEUB010000041.1:0-9094 GCA_034005785.1 Cloacimonas sp. (SeqCode)
TGATTAGGATTTAATAGCAAGTCCAGATAGCGCTTACGATAGCGCAGTTCGATATCGGCAAATTCATCGTAGCGAATTAGCTTGCCATCTTCCAGCTTTTCTTTCACTGCTGGAAGGGGACGTACGTTCTTGCTAAGCAGTTTGATAGATTCACACTTAAGGGAGTATTCTCCCGTTTGAGTGAACACCAAAGTGCCGCTGGCTTGGATGAAATCACCGGCATCACACAGCTTGAAAAGCTCGTAGTTTTCTTCACCCAAAGCGTTTTGCTGCACATAAATCTGTATCTTTCCCGACACATCTTCCACATTGCCAAAACCAAGCTTGCCTTGTCTACGCATGGCAACCAGGCGTCCTGCTATAGTAACACTTTCGGCTCTTTGTATCCAGCCTTCTTTATCTAATAACAAAGCAGAAACAAGATGGCTGCGTGAAGAAACCACGGGATAGGGATCAATGCCCAGGGCTTTGATCTTCTCCAGCTTTTCCTGACGCAGCCGAATGAATTGGTTGGGTTTTTGCAACATTTATATAGGTTTATAAGTCTTTAAAGGGATTATCTTCCGAAGGACTAACCTTCTGATTGGCATACTTGCGCCATTCTTCATCGCTTCTGCTTTTGCCACCACCACGACGGGGAGACGAGCTATTGCGATCGCCACGATAGTTATCACTACCACCGGGACGGGATTCGCGCGGGCTTTGCTCTTCAAAGCGGGGGCGGGATTCAATAACTTCATCAGGACCACGATCGGTGTAATCTAAAGTAATGCGACGGTTATCTTTATCGATGGCGGTAACCATCAAAGTAACGGCATCGCCACCCTTGAAGTTATCGGTTTTACGAATGCGAGAGCGGGGAAGCAAGCCTGTTACACCATCGGTGATGGTTACAAACACGCCAAAATTGGTAGAGCTTTCCACAACGCCCTGGAAGCCTGTTTCAAGCTGCACCAGTTCGTCAATTTTATCCCAAGGGTCTTCCTGCAAGGCTTTTAAGGAAAGGGATATCTTGCGGGTGTCTTCATCAATACGCAAAATCTGCACCTGCACAAAAGCACCTTCTTTCAGCACTTCGCGGGGGTGGGAAATATTGCGGTTACGGCTCATCTCCGAAACGGGGATAAGGCCTTCCACACCGGGTTTAAGCTCGGCAAATGCACCAAAATTGTGCAAACGGAGCACGCGGCAATTAATTACATCACCTTCGTGCAGCTCGCTGAGAGCGAGGGTGAAGGGATTCTCTTGCAGTGCTTTACGCGAGAGGGCAACTTTATCGCCTTTGATATCCAGAATTTTGCAATCCAGTTCCTGTCCGATTTTGAGGTCATCTTGCGGCTTCACTACATGCTGCCAGGAAATTTCCGACACATGCATCAGTCCTTCGATGCCACCCAGTTCGATGAACGCACCGAAGCTGGTCATACGCATAACGGTGCCTTTAACGACATCGCCAATATGCAGGTTTTCCAAAGCTTTCGCCTTGGTTTCTTTATCCTCAATTTCTGCCAGTTGGCGGTGTGAAACCACAATCCGGCGGCAGTTTTCCGAGCACTCAATCACAAGAAAATCAAGAGTCTTACCGATAAAAATGCTGGTATCTTCCACAGGACGCAGTGATACTTGGGAAACGGGGCAGAAAGCCCGTGCACCAAGAATATCAACGTTAAATCCACCCTTGGTGGGTGAATAAATCTTGCCCTGTACTGGTATCTTTTTCTCGTAAGCATCTAAGATTGATTGCTTATCCACATATTGCTTGGTAAGGCTTTTGCCTATAACGAAGCCCTGGTCATTTTGATCAACGACATAGCCTTTCAGGGTATCGCCAACTTTGTATTGCAACACGCCTTTATCATCGGAAAATTCGCCGATTTCAGCGTAAGCATCGAATTTACCACCGAGGTTCATGATCAAATATTGATCACCAATACTAACGATGGGTACTTCGACGACATCGCCTTTTTTGATTTCTGCTGTGTTTTGAAAGGATTCTTCGAGCATGCGAAGATATTCTTCTTTCAATTCTTTCATTGCAGCTTTGCTGCTGGTTTCACGCACCTTGTCTGACATAAGTATCTCCTAACGACATTTCAGAAAGCCCACGTTTTCAGAGAGGGCTAATTTGTAAAGGATTTTATTTTGAAAGGCTTTAGAATCATTGCATAACACATCGTATAATTTCTTTATCTTCCTTGCTCTGTTAGTATCTGCAAAAATAAGTGAGGGTTACAATTAAGGCACATTAAGACGCACAAAACCACATAAAAGCATAAAAAACTATAAAAAAGCAAAAAAAGTATTGACAAATTCAAGGGTGTGATTATCTTGTTATTGTAACCCGTTTGCCTATGGCTTAAAGGGATAGGATGTCGCTACGGCGGCATCGCCTTTTTTATCCCCCAAGTTTTCAAATCTCAGCTGATATCTATATCTCTCAGATTCTTGAGTATAGAATGATGTTACCAATCTGTAATAAGGGTAGTTAGGGTGCACTCCCAAAACAACCAGAAACTCATCTTTATACCAGAGATGATGTCTATCCTGACCTTTGATCTTTTCTATCCATCTTTTTACATTGGGATCAGTGGGGTTTTCAATTATCTCGCGTATCCACCTAACTCTTTCTGAGCGTTTAAAATCTGGTATCCTGCCATGCCGTTGGTAACCCCGCGGAGTATGCTTGGGTTCTTCACTAGTTATATGCCAAAATGTTCCCGCCTTTCCGTCTTCTATAGTCCATACTTTTATCCCGACATCTTGCATCCTATATTTTGGATATTCATCGATGAAATCCTCATAGAAAAAGCTGTAAATAGCTTCATTATAAGCTACCCAATCTCCTTTATAGTTACTGAATGGCACTATCAAATCTTCTAAATCAAGCATTATTGCCCCTACATTTCTGCGGAGTCCATACAAATACATTGAACTTGTTTTCACGGACAAGCGATGAACCGGTAAGTGTTTGCCCTGTGCTATCAATGATTAACCCTACAAGCTCTGTCTTCGCTTTGCTTGAACTCAACCCTCTATTCTTATATGAGACAATCCCGGTAAGCAAATCGCTTAACTGCATAAGTTGAGATTCATATGACAAGATTGATTGAAGCTTCAGATTCGATATAGGTATATCACAATTCCTATGCAGAAACCCCTTCAGGGTATCAAGCTCCTGGCTTTGATTAGTGTCCTTATAATCAAAGTAGATGTTGTATTTTAGTCCGTTATCTATCACAAACTTCAGCCCATAGTAATACATCACATAGTAGAAATTATCGTGTGTCCTGAAATACTGGTCATGGTTCAATTTCGATTTAACTGGTACAACCACACATCTGAACCTGATATCATTATCAGATAGAAAGAGTTTAACAATGTCCCGATAGAGATCAATCTTGTTGTTAGAAACCTTAGTCCATTTCAATTCGTTATGGGCATCCATGCCATGCAGCAATTTAACACCCTTTATCTTCTCGGATATTTCTTTTACCTTTTCGTAGGGTATTATCAGCGAGCCTAATACCATACTATTAAATCCATCATTGATCAGGTGGCACGATTCATCGCAATAGATATTTATAATGTCACTCATCCTAAACCCCCTTTCTTTGCATCAACTTTCTCATACACCCCATCTATCTCCCGCTGTAGCTCTATTGTTTTGCTGATAGCAGTTACAATCCGGCAATAGTGTATGGGATCATCCAAAGTTTTGCCTTTGCGGTCTTTGAGGTATTTATGTAGCACCTGATACCCGCCAATATGATAGTTCCAAAGCTCAGCACTAATATTATCGAAGTATTTATCGCTGTTTATCCGCACGGTTCTATCCGCTGCCTTATAGCTGACCGCCTCCACCATATCGTTTGCGCCTTTGCCCTGATACTTGCAGAGGGGAGGGTCTAACAGCGGACTATCCAGCAGATGCAGTTTGGCGAGCTTTTCTCCCAAACCTGCCAGGGCAGCAAACAAGGCATAATCCTGCGTAAAGGGAATACGCGGAAAATCCATCCTTAGATACTGTGCATATCTGCTACGATAGCTGTTGCTGTACATAATGGCATAGATATAATAGAAAAGCTGCTCCGGTGAGAACTTATCCCCCCAAAGCTTGGTGAAGCCATCAAGTAGCTTAGGATTGATGTTATATTTACGCTCATCATTGGCAAAGATGTCGTCTTTATGCTCATCAGGATAGAGATAAAGGGGTGTTAGATAATTAGCTTCTTTAATAGAAACAGAATGATTTGTTGATATGTAGTTAGTAACAAAAGTATGGTTCCAATCATGGTTTCCCTCGACACGTTTTGAACCTACTATAGCTAAGTTCTCTTGGAGCATATGCCTCATGACCTCATTACGAGTTCTACAGTGAAACCCACTACTTTTACCAGTGAAGTAAGTATAACGAGTGTCAAAGGGACGATACATAATGGAAACAATTTTATCATCAGACAATCCGCTATCTTTCAAGTCTTTCTGAGCCAAGTCCACTTTCCAATCACTTGAATCTTTACCCAGATTATAAGCAATCCTTGCTGTTTCAACCTCAAGCGCAGCGAAGTGATTAATGGTTGTCTTTACTCTCTGCTTAGTGTCTTGGATAGTAAGGCTGTCCCTTGCTGTAACTATCCCTACGCTATTAACCGGAAAGATATCCGGCAAGCCAAGCCAGGCAAGATAGTGTTCATTGCCAGTGGCTTCAGGATGGAAGAGGTAGAAGGGTGAAGTTGGATTTACTGCATGGTAGTTATCGGCATCAAAATCTGTCTGCTCCAGCCAAGTGTATTTATCTTTGCGCAAACCGAATAGTTCAGTATGATGCAATTGGGATGTTAGTGTAGTGTCGGACGCCGATCCGACATGTGTGGTCGCTTCGGCGAGCGACCCTACCTTTATCATCAGCACAATCGCTGTGCCTTGCTGGATATCAAACACGTTTTCGTCTTTACTGCCATCCTCACACTTTTCTTTCTTTTTGCTGTTGCCATGCAGATCAAGCACATAAATCTCGTCAAAGGTGTGCATCAGGCTTTGGCGCAACCCGCGGAAGGTGGGGTTATCCAGATAACCGTGATTGGTAATCATGCCCACAATTCCTTTACCGGCTTTATGTATCTTCCACTGGGCAAAGCGCAGGAACTTCACATAATCATCCTGTATTCCTTTTGAGTTTCTTTCACCCAAAGGTTTGCCATCCACGGTGTAATAATCCTGCGCACCATCCAAAGCGGTTTTCATCAGCTTTTCTGTCCACTCGTTGGTGTTCTCGCTGGCACCGCTATAAGGTGGATTTCCCATTATCACTAACACAGGTTCCTGTTTTTTAATCACATTGGCATGTTCGCATTCTTCGGTAATCTCGTGGGTAAAGATGGTATCCAGTTGCGCGGGGACATCCGGCTCCAGAGTATTGGAAAGATACAGCTTAAAACGTTCATCATCGCTCATTTCGTAGCCCAGTTCCGCCATCAAATAGCCTATCTTAAGGTGCCCCACCGTGTAAGGTGCCATCATCAGTTCTATAGCATAGAAATGCGGCAGGATATGCTCTTTTATAAAGCCATGCGTGCCTCCCGTGCCATATTTGGAGGTATATTCCTGCAAGGCGGTTTTGATGGCTTCGGCAGGGAAGGTAAGCGTTCCGGCAGCGGGATCAAGCACCGTAACGCTTTTATCCGCCAGCCCTTCACCCAGCCCAAAATGGCTTTTCAGCAGGCTGTTTATACTGCGGACAATATAGCGCACCACCGGCTCCGGCGTGTAATATACCCCCCTACTTTTGCGTAAGCTGGGATCGTATTCACCCAAAAAAGTCTCGTAGAAATGCACGATGGGGTCGCTGCCTTTCCCCTCCACATAGAACTTGTGCAATATCTGCTGAATATCGGTTACATAAAGGATGTCGGCAATATCATCTATCAGCACTTCCAAGGCTTTGGGCGGTTCCTCGTAGGATATAAACTTAAAGATGCTTTTCAGCACGCCCAAGGTCTTGGGGATGTATTTATGAATCAGCTCGCGGTTAAATTCGCCTTCGCTACGGGTGCGCGCCGCAAAGATGCCATAGGTGAGGGTTTGGGCATAGAGATCGGCAAATTGCTCCAAGGATAGGTTATTTATGAGTAGTTTTTTGAAGCTATCATAGAAGTTCAGCAATACTTTTTTGCCTTGCTTTTCCTCTTCTATCAGCTCGTATTTCAAAATCTCATCGCGCAGGAAGCGGGTGCGTTTGGCAAGCGCTTGCGCCAGAGTTTTTGGGTCTGTGATGGCAGGCAGGGAAAAGGCAAAGTAACGGATGAGCAAATCTTCCATCTCCTTTGCTTTTTCCAAAGGAGGGGTTTTGCCTAAGTTTATGGCATTAGCTGCACTGCCAATGGTAACGCTGCATACAAATATGCCATGCTGATACAGGCGGAATTCGTAGAAATTGGTGAGGATAACATTGGGGAAGGTGGCAAGATAGCGTTTTAGCTGCTCGCTCACCGAAACGGCATCCAACTGATAAACGTGGGGAGCTTTGGCTTCTATATAGCCAGTGATATGGTTTTTCCCATCCCACACCCGAAAGTCCGGATTTCCTGCTTCTGTTGCTTTGGGCAGGGTAGTGATATCGAATTTGCCTATCTTTTGCCAAGCGGAATAAGCTCGCAGCAGGTTTGCCAGAGCTTCATAGAAGCTTTCTTCGCGTGCGTCAGTTCTATTCAAAGTAGTCTGCAAATTATGCAGGTAATCGGTAAGTATCTTCTGTATCAAAATCTTTGCCCCTTAACAAGCTAATCTTTCACAGTGCCATATTTTAGGATAGTGCTTTAATAGTCAAACTGTTTTTTTAGCCAAGACGATTGGCGGTGCGCTTCAGCCTCAGTTTGGATTTAGCATTAATGTAAAAAACCAATGGCGATGCAGGGTTTATAGGCTATATCCGGTGCAGCAAGACTCCGGTAGTATTATCCTTCGTAGGCAGCGAAAGAACCGGTGGCTGAAGCCAGACCGGATATCATTTCGTTCGGTTGCTGCTGCATTTAAAGGTGGCTGCTCTTTTACTTCAGGTGAGATTTTAGTAAGTATGAAACAGGGAGTCTACACTCCTCGTACACAATCAAGAACAACTGTCATTCCCGCGGAGGAGCTTGTACGAAAACTCCAAAACCTTGTGTCATTCCCGCGGAGGCGGGAATCCAGCCCTGATGAATCCCGTTAGGGATGACACAAATAAAGCATTGCAGTATAAGCATCTATCTTCCGTTCTTACAGAACTTATAAATGGGCTGGATTCCTGCCTCCGCAGGAATGACAAGCGTTTTCGCACAAGCTCGGAGGCGGGAATGACAAAGTGTTTTAGCACAAGCTCCTCCGCGGGAATGACAACGTGTTTTAACTTTTTTACACCGTCTCCTTAAGCGAGCATGATATAAAAAAGGGGGGGGATTTCTCTTGAGCCGAGATTTACATTGACACAAACAAATCGATTTGCAAACTTGTTTGATGTGAACAATAACTACATAATAAAGAGGTTTTGCTGATGAAAAAAATGCTGATTATAGGCCTGATCCTGCCCTTGCTGATGCTTTCTGCCTGCTGCAAGAATAAAGCATGTGCCAAGCAGAATGGCAAAGTGAACTACAATTACACTGGTAGCGATCTGAAAGGTAACTACGTGTGGGGTGGGGCGATGAATATGGCTTGGAATGAACTTGCCGAAAACATTGTGAAAGAGCCGATAGAGCTGGCTACCAGCGATCCGGAAGCTTTGGCTACCCTTGCTAAACTGAATAATCCGGTTTTTACCAATAAAGACATGGATGACGCCAGCTACTTCATTAAAAGTGGCTACGGTCCGCAAACGGTTACTGCCATCAATAAAGAATGCCGCGCTAAATTCCCCAAGAAAAGCATTGACGATTTGGAAATAGAGCTTGGCCCGCGGGACATCATCTCCTATGCCTATTTTCTGAAAGAAATCACCTATCAGAAGGTGTTCAGCCAAAGGAATATTGAGTTTGACGGCAAAGTTGTGGAAGGTTTCAGCGTTAGCGGCGATTCCTACGCAAACATCTATATCCTGGACTATCAGAACGAAGATAAATTTCTGATCGGGATTAAGCTGCAAGATGATGCCGACCAGATATTCTTGGGCAAGGGTTATCCCATGGATAAACCTGATGAGATCGTTAAAATGCTGCGCGCTAAGGTGCAAGCTAAAGATGACAAGGGTTTTGCTTTTGGTGAGCCGATGAATAGCAAAGACGTTTTCCAGGCTCCTATGCTGCATCTGGATCAATTCAGAGCTTACCAAGAAATGATCGATAAAAGCTTGAAAAATAAAATGTTTACGGAATATGCGATTAGCATTATGCAGGAAATTATCAAGTTCGACATGGATGAGAAAGGTGCTCGTGTGGAAAACGAAGCTATTATCGCTACAAAAACCTCTTTCAATCCCCATGGCGATACCTATAAACCCAAATTGATGAAACTGGATAAGCCCTATTGGGTGATGATGAAACGCTTTGATTCTAATAATCCCTATTTCCTTTTGGGCGTGAATAATACGTCTGTAATGAAGCCGGTGAAGTAAAGGTGCTGGAGTGTTGATTAGTTGCGGAATGCCTGCGTCTCGCAGGCAAGGTCTGTTAGCGACTCGCTAACAGGCTTAGGAATTGTGACGGGACGTCACGATGGCCTTTCCAGCGAGGACGCAGGAACTCCTCTCGACTTAAATGAGTTGGCTTTACGGCTTTCACCATAAACACGTTTTAGAGCTACCGGTTCTGCATACTGAACCTGTGATGCATGAGTTTCATCAGCCGGGTTGGGATGTATTTGCCGGAGGTAGAGAAGATGTATGCTACTGGCTGGATCTAACTAAAAGCAGATGGCTCTGCGTTTTGGGGATGCCGGTTATGCTTTCTGGAAACGCATACCGATACCTCGTAGCGGAAGATTGGCCATTTCTGCTTGCTGCCCCGGAACGCTTAAGGACTCTGGATGGGCATTTTGTCTTGCTGCATTTTGATGGTAAAAACCTGAATTGTTATAACGATGCTTTGGGTAAACGCAGCCTGTATTTTGTGGAAACTAGATCGGA
>JAVEUB010000041.1:9111-10766 GCA_034005785.1 Cloacimonas sp. (SeqCode)
AAAAGCAGCACAAAACGCAGCTTGATTATCATAAATACGGAGCTGTGTGGCATTCGCTGTATCCACCAACTCAAGGGGGGTATGCGCCTTTAAGCGGAAGCTATTACCAAGATGTGCAGATGCTTGGTACCGGTGCATTCGGCAAAATTGAAGCAAAATCGCACACTCTAACCATCCAAAATACGCCATGGATACCTTCGCAAACAGCACACAATCCTGCAGAACTTCTGGAATCCTATTGTCTGCTACCGCTAAAAGCAGGTAAAAGCATTGGAATGGGGCTTTCCGGAGGCATGGATATCCGCCCCCTGTTGGCAATTTATCTTGCAGCAGGAGCTAAACTTACGATTTTCAATTACGGGGATACCGAAAATTACGATTATAAAGTGGCGAAGGATATTGCCACCCGCTTTAATCTTCCCTTTCGGCATATAAGTTACGCTGACACAATAGGTTCATGGGAGCAGGTGCTGGCTTTTATGCGTAATCGGGGAGCGGTGTTTAATCCCTTACACAGTGCTAATTTGGGCTATTACCCCATTGTGGCTCAGGAATGCGATACCTACGTTTCGGGATATTGGGGAGAAGTGTTTCGTTTTAGGATGATGATTGCCGTGCTGAAGAGCTTGCTGAAGCGTAACACCCTTGATTATCATGATATTGGGGCGTATTTATATCGCAATCCTCCCGGCTTTTTTACGCCTGAGGTACACATGATGATGCACAAAGGTTTTTGGGATCACCTGAAAAGCGCTGCCCTGGAGATGCCAACTTCGCGCGAAATGCTGAACCCGATGTGGATGCATTTGTTTGTGTTGCGCCATTGGTTTCATACGCTGCAAACGGTTAACTATCCTGCCATTGATGGCTATGTAACCAATATCCTGCCCTGGATTCAGCCTAACTTGCTTAGTGAACATTGGCGTGTTGGGTTTTTCAAGCAGCTAAATGAAGGCATGCACAGAAGCGTAATCCACGCTAAGTGCTCTGCTCTCGAGGGTTTCCCCCTTTCTGCAACTGACGTAATTGCGCCTTACCGAACCAGGCAATTGGCTTTGAAGCTGAAAAGCTTGGCGCATTACCGTAAGCATCCACGCCTCAGGGAATCGCGCACAACAGACTTTCTTAACAGGCACAAGGACAAGATTGTGAGATTGCTGCATACTGCCGAAACGAAAAACGATGCTGCGCTTGATCAAGCTAAACTCAGCACGATAGTTGGCAAATTCTATGCTGGAGACACCACTCAGCAAAATGCCATGGTGTGCTTTCTGGCTTATGCTTTGGGGAAGTAATTGATTTTGAAGCTTGGATAGCTAAACTTGAAAAATGCAAAGCAGTAACTCGTTTTAACCCTGCAGGAAATAGGAGCGACAATAATCTCATCACCATATTCCATTAATGTAAACGATATTTACATCCTTGCTACTAAGAGTCAGATTTAGCTATCTGGGCAAGTTTCGTGCTTGACACATAGCCTATATCTGAAATTGAGTGTTCGTTAGAAGAGATATGGATAAAATCAAGCTCCTGTTTACCTTATGCCTGTTGGTTGCAGTGCTGCCGATGTTTGCGCAAATTACTGCGCCAAGCCCCGCTTTGCCTGATTCCTTGTTTCCTGCCGTGCCGGACAGCCTCAAAATAAGCAGCCCCAA
>JAVEUB010000041.1:10776-13614 GCA_034005785.1 Cloacimonas sp. (SeqCode)
AGCAAGACTCGCTATTCTATACTGCTGATAGCATTTATTTTGAATACGCTAAAGAGCAAATCCGCTTGTATGGACACCCCAAAGTTAACTATCAGCAATCGGAAATCATTGCCGATTCGTTATTTATAGACCTCAAAAAAGAGCGTGCATACAGCTTTGGCCCTACCCGCATGCGTGATGGCGATCAGTTGCTGTTAGGCTCAGCAGTTAGCTATGATGTTGGCTCCCAAACAGGTATGCTGAATGATGGCTACAGCATGATGGAAAAGGGCTATTACAGCGGCACGGAGATACGCAAAATAGACGCCGACATCTATGATATAGATAATGGACGTTTCACCAATTGCGATCTGGAAGAGCCTGCCTTTTGGTTTAGTTCCAAACAGTTGCGTGTTTACCGTGGTGATAAAATAGTGGGAAAGCCTGTTATCGCTTACGTTAATCACTTTCCGGTGTTCTATTTTCCCTTTATTTCCATTCCTATACGCAAGGGGCGTTATGCAGGCTTCCTGATTCCCGAACCTGGCTATAACGCCACTGATGGCAAATACTTGCGTGATATTGCCTGGTATTATCCCTATAAGGATTATGCCGATTTCATCGTAGGTTTCGATCTCATGGAAAAAACAGGCTGGAAAGCCAGAGCGCAAACGAGTTACCTGAAACGTTATTTTTACAATGGTGCTCTGAATGCCACTTTCCACAAAGGTATCAGCCCTGCTGGCACAAACAACGATTGGGCTTTGCAGGGAAACCACCATCACGAGTTACCTAACCAGGCTGCCTTGGATGTAAACCTGGATTACATCAGCAACAAACGCATTTGGGAAGATAGCTATGATCTCGATCAAAGCTTGGCGCAACAGCTAAGCTCTAGCATTTCATACCGCAAACCGCTTGGCTCTTCGTATTTGAATGTTGGCAGCGTGTTTACCCAAGATTTGGTGAATGACAGGGCTTCAATCAGCCTGCCAAGTGCCACTTTCAGCCTGGCTTCACGTCCTGTTACGGAGCTATTTGGCCTTTCCTCCGATAATTGGCTTAGCAATCTCAGTTACAATTATGGTGCACGTTTGGAGCATACAGGGGAACTGCGCGATAAAGGCTATCGTTTTGGCGATTTATTTTGGGATAACAGCCTCGATCCTGCTGATACCACAGGTGTTAGCTTGTTGAACGAGCATCATCTTGGCATCAGGCAAAGCTTTGGACTGTCCTACAACTGGAAGTATCGCGGTTGGTTAAATATGCGGGAAGGCGTTGATATGTCCGAAAGCTGGATGGATAGGGACAAAAAGGACAAGAAGTTCGTGCGTGGGGGCGATTATGCCGCCTCCATCAATGGCAGTTTTAACCTCTATGGGATGCGCACTTTTGCCAATTTCCCTGTTACCGCCATTCGCCATATAATGACTCCCACAGTAGGTTTCAGTTATCTGCCGGACAGCCGTGCCAATGCAGATTTATACACTTTTGGCGGCATTGGTGTGCGCAGTGGGGATAAAGCAGCAAATATGAACTTTTCATTGGACAACAAATGGCAGCTAAAGTACAAGCAAGGCAGCAGCGAAAAGCGTTTGAACGACATTTTCACCCTCAGTTCCCGTGCTTCTGCAAATCTGTACAAGGCAGATCATAAATTCAGTACCCTTTCGCATAGCCTCAATTTCCGCCCGGGTAGCTATGCACTTGGCAGCCTGAAGCTAAATGATGATAAGTTCCGCCTGGGCAAATTGAGCCTGGGCTATTCTTCCCAATTTAGTCTGCAGCAGAATCCGTATCTGGTTCATTGGGAAGATTTTAACCTTAGCAATCAGTATTTCTCCCAAAGCATAGCCTTAAGCGGGGCAGCGCCCTATCAAAGCTATTTTGTGGCAAAAAAGAACCAGATGTTCGATAGCTTTGGTGTTTCAGACTCGTTGAACTCGGTGCAAAAATTTGTGGAAGAAACAGCCAGTGACAATGCCTGGAGCCTTTCTCTGGTGCATGATCTGTATGCTCCCAAAGATATTTTCCGGGCGCAGAGCAGCAGTTTGCGGCTTGGATTAACCTGTAAGATCACCAACAACTGGGGTTTAAGCTATACTAATTATTACAACGTAACCAATAAAGACATGATTTCACAGAGTTTCCATCTCATCCGCGATCTGCACTGCTGGAAGCTGGATATTTCCATTAACCACCGTAACGAATACTGGGATTACCGGATAATCTTCTTCAACACGTTGTTGCCGGATGCCCTGAGGTTTCAAACCCGTGATAGTAAAACCAATTGACCGTGCCATCTTTTTGGATCGCGACGGGGTGCTAAGCCCCGACGAATTTGGCTACATCAGTGATCCCGCCTTGTATCATCTTTATCCCTATACAGGGCAAGCACTTCGCATCTTAAAAGCGCTTGGTTTCCGCATTTTTGTGGTAACCAATCAATCCGGCATTGCCAGAGGTTATTTTGGCGTGGAGGCTTTGGAAAGCGTGCTTGGACATATGAAGGATTTAATTGCGGCAGAGGGTGTTAAGCTTGATGGCGTATATTATTCGCCCTATTACAAAGATGGGGTAGTTGTGCCCTATAATGTTCAGCATGAAGATCGTAAACCAGGCATTGGCATGTTCAAACAAGCCCTCAGCCAAGTTACCTTCAATCCCCAAACTTCCTGGATGATTGGTGATCGCGCTACTGATATCGAGTTTGGGCAGAATGCCGGGATGAAAACCATTCTACTCCTTAGTGGAAACGGCAGCAAGGAATTCACGGAAGGCGTTATGCCTGGGGTACTTAAGCCTAATTATGTCTGTGCCAATCTGCTCACCGCGGCAAGCATGATTCGCAAGAGA
>JAVEUB010000308.1:0-3250 GCA_034005785.1 Cloacimonas sp. (SeqCode)
GCAATATTGAGCCTGAAGAAGTGGCCAAAACAGCATTGTATTTACTCTCAGATTTAGCCTCGGGAGTAACCGGTGAGACCCTGTTTGTGGATGCCGGAACTAACATTATGGCTTACTAAGAAGATAATGAAACTACTATTGAACGCCTCGCTACCTACTGCTTCCGCTGCCCTCAAGCGGGTTAACGTACTTTTTGATGAAAAGATCATCAAGGTCTCTGCCGATGTTCCTGTTACTGAAGAAGATGTGGAAACTATTGATGCAATGGGCTTGATTCTGCTACCGGGAGGGATAGATCCTCATACCCATATTTTGGGTGAAGATGCTTCCGCTGCAACCGATTTGAGCGCTATTTCTAAAGCTGCCTTGGAAGGTGGCTGGACAACTTTGGGTGAACTGAGCTATCACACTGAAAGCCCCATCTTTACCCCGGAAGACATCTTACGAAAAGCAGAGCTGCTCAATGAAAAAGCCTGGACATCAATGGCGCTTTGGGGACATGTGGATATCACCGATTACCCCTACCATGCCGAAGCTGCACAAGAACTGTGGGGTAAAGGCATAGTGGGCGTAGCTTTGGCTGCACCTACCCCAAATCCTGCCATCGCCGAGATCAGTTTTACGGAAATTATGGATTTGTTTTTGGATATTTACGAGAGCGATACTGCTTTCGGATTCCAGGGCTTTGATCATGATTTGCATCCGGATTATAGTTTTGTGTCCCAAATGGATGCGATAAAAAAACTGCTTCGCCGCATGCAGGAAAACCCCATCCATATTCCCAGGGTATCCTCTTATCCCACCATCGAGTTCATCAATACCATCTCCAAACGCAGCGACATCTCTTTTGCCACCTGTATCAGTGATCTGATGCATCTCTTTGATCCCGATACTTTTGCAGCCGTAAATGCTTGTGATTTTGCCGATTACATAGACCTGCTGTTCGAGCTGATTCGCACCAATAAAATATACCTACTTTCCAATTGCGTAGCTCCGGAAATCTTGAACGATAAGCAAGCCGAGATATTCAAAGGAAGCAGCCCCGATACTTTGGCATACAGCTATCTGTGGGTGCTGTCCGAACTTTGGAAAAAGCGCAAAGTTCCTCTTGCTACCTGCATCAAAATGACCAGCGAAAATGCCGCCAAACGCATGGGTTTATACCCGCAGAAAGGCAGCCTGGACCCTGGTTCGGACGCTGATTTTGTGCTATACTGCCCCGATGACAGCAGCACCTTCAGCAGCAACAGCGGCAAAACATTTGAACTAACTGGCAGCTTCAAAGCTATCTATATAAAAGGTCAACAAGTAGCCGGAATGGATTTTAACAGCCAGCGTAAGGGTTACTTTCTGCAGCGTAGCAGCAATCCCAAACGCCGCCATAACCACTATACCTGGATATAAATAAAAGGAATGATAAACTTATGCACACAATGCTTCTATACTTGAAGGAAGCTCTGGAAAAACATCCTGAGCTGAAGTATAACCTGTCACAAAGCCACTGGCAGACGGATTTCCTCCGTTTTTATCAAAGCCAGACCAATTATAACATCAGCAAAGAAAATGTTAACATCTCGGCTGAGCTGTACAAAGGCAAAAAGTCCTATAAATTCAGCATCGACGATCCCAATCAGGACAAGATTGAGCAAGCCCTGGCTTCTGCCCTGGCGATTATCGACAGCCTGCCTGAAGATCCCGATTTTGTGGATGTAGAAAATGACCTTAGTCTTGCCAGCCCTCGGCAAAAAACCAATAATATCGAGGCAATTCCGCTACAGAAAAAGACGCAGGTGCTATCCACTTTGGCTGAAGCAGCAAGCAAGCATGATTTTGAGCTGTTTGGCACTTTCATCTGTAACTATAGTTCACAGCGCATTGTAAACAGCAATGGGGTGGATAAATTCAGCACGATTTCGCCTATTTATCTGGAAGTGAAAGCCGTGCATACCAAAAGCCAGATAACGGTGATGGAAACCTTTGGGGGAGACGATTTCTCCTATTTTGATCTGGATGATTTCCAAGCCCGCCTGATGCAAAAGATAAGTTTCTGCGCCAATGAAAATGTGGACATCGAATCTGGCCATTACGATGTGGTTTTAGCCCCTCGTTGTGTGGCAGAATTTGTGCAATACCTCACCTATGGTATGAGCGCCAGAGCCATGGATCAGCACAGCAGCTATTTTGAAGGCAAGATTGACGAGCAGATTTTCCCATCCTGGATCAGCATTACGGACGATCCCACCGATCCAGAAATGATCCGCCGCGATTACGGCTCGGGCGGGCACATCTATAAACCGCTTAAGCTTATTGACAAAGGCTTTTTCAGGAATTTCATCTGTAATAACTACTATCATCACAAAACTTCGCTACCCAAAAATGGCAACACCGCTTCCTGCCTTAAGATTGCCCCCGGAACCAACAGCCTTGATGAACTGATTGGCAAGGTAAAAAAGGGCTTGTATATCTCCAGCCTGCACTATATGAATTTCATTAATGCACGGGAAACGTCCCTAACCGGCTTAACCCGTGATGGAACCTTTCTGATTGAAGATGGAAAAATAACCAAAGTGGTGATGAATCTGCGCTTTACTGAACGGATCGACCGCATCCTGAAGAACGCCATCGCCCTGGAAAACCGCACCTACACTATTCCCTTCTCCGATAATTATGCCAGTTTCGATGTAGAAACGGTAAAGGCACCCCATGCCCTGGTAACAGACTTCAACATTACCTCTTCCACCCACACAATTTAGGATAACAAGTTATGGAACATAAAATAAACACGATCATCTCCAAGTTAAGCAGTGCGGATATCGCTTTTGCCGATGTACGCATCACGATTACTGATATCGAGGATATTAGCTTTGAAAACGGTTTCCTGCGCGATTATGCCAGCTCGAATGGCTCTCCTGCCCTGGGCATTAGAGTGCTGATGAATGGCTGTTGGGGTTTCGCTGGCTCAAAAGACTTATCCGATTCGTCCATTGACCGTTTGATTAAAACCGCCAAGCAAAACGCCCTGCAAGGCTCTAAATTTCAGAAGAATAAAGTTAGCTTTCCTGCGCTTCCAGCCATAAAAGCCGAATATCATCACCAGCCAAAAATTAATCCCTTCACCATGCCCAAAGACGAGAAAATGGACTACCTGCGCAATCTTGCCACAGCCATAAAACCAAAGGGGAAGATAGTGCACTCTCTTGTGGGCGCCGAATATATGCGTCAGGAAAAGTATTATGAGATCGGAAGAGCA
>JAVEUB010000042.1:0-13386 GCA_034005785.1 Cloacimonas sp. (SeqCode)
TACTACTTTGGTGGCTATTGCACCGCTAAAATCATCATCAGCACTGGCAATCAGCATTGGCTGCTCGTCCTTTAAGCCGCTTAGGAAATTGAACAGCAGTGCCCTCTCCCGCTTGCTCAGCAGGTAATAGGGATCATCAATCAACAATAGTTGCGGCTTCAGCATCAACGAGCGGACATAGCCCAAAAACTTACGTTGTGCCGCACTGATAGAAACCGGGCGCAGGCTTAGGTCTATATCCAGTTCCAAGCGCTGTAGCCATTGCTGAATGCCTTGCTCCCAATCCTTTTCATTGGCACCTTCGTAGCGTTTACGCCAGGGCAGCAGCAAGTTTTCCTTCAGGCTCAGATTAGCCAGCATGATTCCTTCGTCGAACACATAGCCAAAAGTGCTAAGTAGCTGGTGGCTGGTGAAATATTCCTCCCACTCAACACCATCAAGCAGAAGGCTACCATGTTCGATCTCATCCAGCCCTATCAAAACGGAGAGAACAGCATTGGATAGCAATTCCTGAGCATCAAACAAGACTGTAAAGGCAGAAACCTCTAACTGTAAACAGAAATTACACAAGCCACCCGTGGAAGTTAAATTCTTAAACTCAAGTTTCATCAGTATCGTATCCAGAAAATCCAGGTGATGAAGATATCAGTGATAATCACGGCAAATATGGAGCTAACCACTGCCCGAATAGTGTTTTGCGGAACTTCTGTAGAAGCGCGTTGCACCCGCATCCCTTGATAGGAAGCGGTGATGGCGATAATCAGACCAAAAATCACCGATTTTAGCAGGCTCATCAGCACGTTGGATAGCTTTAACACGGAAAAAAAGTCGTTCATAAAAGCACGAAATTCCAGGTGATTAAAGAACTGGGAAAATAGCCAGCCACCCAAAACAGCAATGATGTTAAAATACAAAGTTAACACAATCATGGCTACCACCACACCCAGAATGCGCGAGACCACAAGATAACCAATAGGTGCCAAACCAAATGATTTTAGCAGGCTCATTTCCCTGCTTACAACCATATTGCCCAATTCTGTGGAGATCGCAGTACCGCTACGGGCGATTACCACAAGGGCCGTAATGATGCCGCTTAATTCGCTTACCACCACGCTTACCAGGATGATGTGTACCCAGATGCCCTGCCCGAAATTGCTTAAGAATTCATAGCCCTGCAGAATTACCAAGCCGCCAATTGCCAAGGCAATAAAGCCGATTAGGGGCAGTGCTTCCACTCCCGTGAATAGAATTTGCCTAAGCACCACCACGAAACTTACATGACGGTTGCTGCGAATATTCCACAGCTCTGTTAAAGCAGCGGCAATAAATAAAAAAAAGTCCGCTATGGACTTTTTCTGTAAAGTTCGATTCGTCATAAAACCGCAAGCACGGCGTTTATTTCAGGATCAGGGTCTTTTTAGTAGATGTGTAGCGCACATCATAACTGACTACTACTACATATTTACCTTCGGCTACATAAAGCCCACGCTTGTCCAACCTGTCCCAATCAACGTTCAAATTCTTGCTCACATACCCACTATATAGATCTTTAATCACTTCGCCACCATCAGTCTGTATTTGTAAACTAATGTTTACAGCCTCCTTGAAAGAAATGGAGATGGTGCACTGTTTATCCATGGGATTGGGGCTTACGACAAAATTCACCAAGGTTTCGTCCTTTACTTCGGAAGCTGAGGCTGCAAATGCTACAAATAGCATAGCACTCAGTATAAAAGCAACTATCAAAGGTTTTCTCATGGTTCTATCTCCTTATGTTTCATAACTATTTAGATATGCAAGTTTCATTCCGAAACATCAATTAAAGATTGCTCTGCTAAGATAATGGCACCCATAACCCCGGCTTTATTGCCATAAACTGCTTTTTTAAGCTCTACCCTGCCGATATTGGCTTTGGGCAAGCAGGACTCCACTTCTTTTTTTAGCTCTGGGATAGAATACATATCAATTTCCATTGCACCACCCCCGATAATTACGCTTTCTGGATCTACCAGGGTGATAGCATTGGCAATTGCCCTGCTAAACAATTTTGCCCCTTCGCAAAGATAGCACTCTACCAAAGGATCAATCAGGCGAATAGAGAGCAGCATGCTTAGCTCCATCTTTTCATAAAGCAGGCTTTCCTTGGCAAGTCTGTTGCGTAAGCCATCCACCGAGGCATAAGCTTCCAGGCAGCCATATTTTCCGCAGTTACAAATAGCTCCATCATGAACCATGCAAACATGCCCAAGCTCTCCAGCAAAACCGTGTTTTCCCCTAAAAATCTTGCCATTTACCACAATGCCACCCCCGATACCACTGCCAACAGTTAGCCCCAAAATGTTCTGCTGCTTACCTGCAATAGCTTCGGCTAAAGCCATCAGGTTGGCATCGTTATCGTAAAAAACGGGAAGGCCGTAGGCCGCGGGTATCAGCTCTTGGGGGCTATGTTTTACCCAAAACGGTAAATTTGGGTTCACTCCGGTTGTTTTCCCCGTAGCCCAATCAATCGTACCAGGTGTGCCCACGCCGATTGCGGAAATTTTATGCAGACCAAAGCGAGATTGCGCTTCATGCAGCACATTTATAGCTGTATTCTTAAACGTTGCCAAGTTCTTTTTAACTATGGGCAGCGTGCCGAAAAACTTTAGTCCGTCCTGGCTGTTGCCCCAGCCATATTTGAAGCTTGATCCGCCAATATCTATTCCCAGATATGTATTCATGTTTTTCCTTAATTATTTATTACGCAAGCTGCAGAGCAGAGCGCAGTTCCAGCTTAACTCATTGGAGCTAAACCTTCTGGCATTCCTTCGGAGGAGCTTGTGTGAAAACTGCAAAACCTTCTGGCATTCCCGCGGAGGAGGCTGTGCGAAAACTGCAAAACCTTCTGTCATTCCCGCGGAGGTGGGAATCCAGCACTGGTGAATCCCATTAGGGATGACACAAATAAAGCATTACAGTATAGACATCTATCTTCCGTTCTTACAGAACTTGTAAAATGGGCTGGATTCCTGCCTCCGCAGGAATGACAAGCGTTTTCGCACAAGCTCAGAGGCGGGAATCCAGCCCAAGCGCTCAACTCCATTAGCGTCATACCAAATAGGATTATTTGTTGAAGAAGAGAAAAGAGGGAGAGATGCTTGTTCATGCTTTCCTATATGTTAGAGAAAAAAAGTGGGGTGGATGATGGGACTCGAACCCACAACGCCCGGAACCACAATCCGGTGCTCTACCATTGAACTACAACCACCACGGGGATAATATTCACTCTTTATCAGAAAAGCCAGGACGTCAAATGGCACGCCAGAAGGGATTCGAACCCCTGACCCGCAGCTTAGAAGGCTGCTGCTCTATCCTACTGAGCTACTGGCGCATAAAGGATTATTTTTTGTGTCTTGGAGTTCAAAGTGCCAGTGTTCGCTTTTATTTCTTCCTGTATGTTAAAGGCATTTTGGGTTTCAAGACTCTTTACCTCGGATAAAAAACTGGTAGCGGCGCAGGGATTTGAACCCCGGACCTGCGGATTATGATTCCGACGCTCTAACCAGACTGAGCTACACCGCCACAGGTCTTTAAAAAAAAGAGCCTCGCCTTACAGCTTAACTCTATAAAAAATGGTAGCGAGGAAAGGACTCGAACCTTTGACCTTCGGGTTATGAGCCCGACGAGCTACCAACTGCTCCACCTCGCGTCATCGTTGTGTCACTAAATCTGAGGCTGTGATTTCTGTCAAGCAGAAATGTGCCGACAAAAGGTAAGACTTTGGAAAAGTGGAAATGTGGAAATGTGATAAAGTGAAACTGCGATGATAGATACACTGTTGTGTAAGCTCCGCAAAGTAAAAACCCTCACTGAAAACTTCAAATTTCATCACCAAAACTTCAAATGTCCAAGTCCAAACAAGTTTTCTAAAAAAGCTCATATCATGTTTATTGATAATGTGATAGGCTTAGATGTCCAAGTGATAACGATTTGAAGTTTTGAGTGAGGGTTTATAACAGCTCAATCCACAGATCTGAGGATTACTATCCACAACGCTAACACTGATAACGCGGATTAACGCAATAAATAAACTTGACAAATCCCTTGCATTGCTATATCTTGTTTAAGTGAGACTAGGTTATTGCATGTATATGTTCGTGATTATGCTTTAGATAGCATAACTAATATGGTTTACTATGTTAAATAAGGAGCTATAATATGAGACACAGACCTTTTATCATGATTTTGCTGATCACAGTCTTCAGCATCATGGCTATTCAGGCTTTTGCCCAAACAAGTGTTGGTAGCATTCTTGAACTTTGGAATATTCGCTTTAGCGCAGCCTTAACCGGCAGCTATATACAAAGTGTAGATCTTGATATGGCAGTTACCAATCCCAGCAATGTAAATGTTTGGGTTAATGGAACTTCTTACAACGTGGGAGACTATGTTAAATACACTAACGGCACAACACAGTTCACCTATATTTGCAAAGTATCTACGAACTCTGTAGTTCCAAGCAATACAGTCAACTGGACTAAACTTTGGGAATCCGCCAAAGGCTGGCAACCCATTGGCTCTGGAAGTGGGAATAGCTCATTCAGAGGTGTTTACGATGGAAATAATAAACTAATCTCCAATCTTTACATAAACCGTGGAGCCTCATCCAGTGCTAACAACGTTTACCCCAGTGATGGAGAAGATAACGTTGGCTTGTTTGGCTATTTGGAAAACACTGATACAGCCAATACTGTTATAAAAAACGTTAAGCTTATAAATCCCAATGTTACTGGCAGGCGTGCCACTGGAACCTTGGTTGGCAAAGTTCTTCTTCCTATCACTAATCCTGCACGCTCCTACACAGTATATATTGAACGCTGCTCTGCTGAAGCAAGTGGTGTTGGAGGAACCGCTACTGTACAAGGTTTTGGGGCAACAGGTGGTTTGGTGGGCGCAAATAACAGCGACGCAAAGCAGCGTGTGCCGGTAATCCGTTTCTGCCGTGCAAGCGTTACAGTTTCTGCAACTCATCCAAATAACATAACACCCAATCCCAATGACAGGATTGGCAACACCACCGTTTATAACCCCTATAACATCAAATATGGTGGATTGGTTGGCTGTAATGAAAATGGCGTTACTCAAGATAGCTTTGCCCGTGGCAATGTTACAGGTGGAGACCGTGTTGGCGGTTTGGCAGGTTGTACTATTGGTGGAGCCATATTCCGTTCCTATTCTACAGGTACAGTCACCTTTGGAATCCAATCCGGAGGATTGAACCCAGATTGGCAAGGTGGTATTGGTGGCTTGGTTGGCAGAGCAGACGGTTCACTTCCTCCCGGTCTTGGCGGAACAAATAGCACAGGTAGCTGCGAAAATTGCTTCTGGGATACTGTTACAAGCGGGACAACTTCTTCTGCAGGTGGAACAGGTAAGAACACAACCCAGATGAAAGATCAAACTACCTTTACCAATTGGGATTTTACTAACGTATGGGGTATTGACGCTTTAACTAACGATGGCTACCCCTACCTACAAGGAAATGCAAGCACTGATTTTTACTATCAAACTAAAGCAGATGGCAACTGGAACAGTTTACTAACTTGGGAATATTCCAGTACTAATTCAGCACCATGGAATCCTGCTATTGTTATCCCAGATCGTGCTAATTCCATCTCCATCACAATTCTTAATGGACACGAAGTTGCAGTTTCTCAACATGTGATAATAGATGCCACCACTATTAACAGCGGTGGACAAGTTACCGTTAACGATGGGGTTACATTAGACCTTAGCAATGGCTTGGGAATAGATCTAACCGTTTATGGAACTCTTATTGTAACTGGAACATTTTATCCTGAATCTGGCTCTAACATGAGCTTTGAAACAGGGTCATTAATTGTATATAATGGCAGCAGTGCTCAAGCCACGGGAGATTACTTCCTGGATCCTGTGTACAATCTTACGCTTAACAGCTCCTCTGAACTAACCTTCTCGAAAGCACTGGTTATTAATAATCTGTTTACTGTTACCAGTGGAACCTATACATTGGGTTCTTTAGCTACTATAAACACAGATGGTGTGGATTCCCCCAATGTGAAATACTTCTCTTTCCCTCCTACTGGGGAAAGTATTTTAAATTATTCGGCAAGCATGACTACTCCTGATAATTTCCCCCGTTATGTGGACAGGGAGTGGAGCATCTCAGGAATCATAGATTCTTCTTACCGTGCGAAAACAATAACTTTCTATTGGACAAGTACCGATGATCATGATTTTGATTGGACTGATATCGCTCCAGCAATTTATGTTGGAGCAACCAAATATGCTGCTTCAGCTTATAGCACTGGCACAGATCCACGCACTGTAAGCTTTGAATATGAATTTGACGCAGCTGTCAAGAATGGCAGCAAGGAAACCTTTAAAATTGGTAGAGATGATAATCAAACCTTGCCAGTGGAGCTTTCCAGCTTCACAGCCTATACCACTGCGTATAATAACGTGCAGCTAATGTGGGTTACACAATCTGAAACCAATGTTTCGGGATTCCGCGTTTACCGTGCAGAAAGCGAAGTGTTTGAAACTGCCACGCAATTGAATGTGTTCATCCCTGCCACAAATACCTCTAATGCACAATATTACGCATTTACAGATACTGAACTAAGCGAAGAGGGTATGTACTACTACTGGCTGGAAAACGTTGATCTGGATGGTGGAAATGCCTTCCATGGCCCCGTTAGTATAAACTTCATGATGCCTCAAGGTGGCAGCCCTGAAACTCCTGTAATCGCAGGATTCAACAGCGTATACCCCAATCCCTTCAACCCCAGTACAACTATCGGCTTTGGAGTTTCAAAGGATGCTAATACCCAGATAGTTATCTATAACACCCGCGGACAAAAGGTTCGCCAGCTTACAAACCAGATATACCGTAAAGGCAATTACAAACTAATCTGGGATGGCAAGGACGATAATGGCCAAGCCTGCTCCAGCGGTATTTACATGCTTAATATGACCCTTGGTAAAGATAGCTTTACTCGCAAAGCAGTGCTGCTAAAATAGCTGAAATAGTATAACTAATCTTAAATAAAACAATACCGGCTACTTAGGTGGCCGGTATTTTTATGCTATTGTTTATGTATAGTGGGCAAAGCAAGGTATTTACCAAAGGTGTTTCTATGCCTAAGTAAGTCTGGAGATAGCAAGTCTGGAGTCGATGGTTTCCTTGCGGGTTACAGGATATTCCATAGGGAACTCCTAATCTGTTATTGTACCATTTGTGCAGCGCATGTTAAAAGTGGTTAGCTGTAAAGCAGAACCTTCGATTTCTATCCCGGGTTTGTGGTGATTTCTGTAAAGAATATCACTTTATTTTACAAATCATATCACATCCGCTGCAAATCACCCAAAATAGAATCAAAACTGTAACACAATTTCTGCCAATCACCTTTCCACTTATACCGCACAAGATAATCGTTTTTCTGAAGACAAGTATAAATTTGCATAAAATGCCCTTGTACTGGGTGAAAAAGGTTCCGGAGCAATCCCAATCTTGCTTGTATTGGGATCACTCCGGAAATGGCTATTGTGATATATTGTTGCTTAGTTAATCGCTGATATCTTGAAGAATTTACGCGAACTCGATTCTGGTATCCGGGCACTATTACCCGAAACCTGCAGGAAGTTCCAGTTGGTAGCATTGGGATCGGTGGCATAAAAAACCTTGTAGGCAGTGGCACCGCTCACGTGGTTCCAGCTTAGCACAGTTTCACCTGTTAGATAATCGTGGCTGATCTGTAAGTTTACAGGGCTATTCAAGAAGCTGCTATCGTATTCGCTGCAACCCATATCGGGCAAATTGCGCAGGCGGTTATCGATATCAAAGCCAAAACCTGCTATGGCAACACCGGCATTTATGGCGGGTGAATTGGATAGCAGTTCGTAGCCACCCTCCACAAGCTGTGGATTGCCAAAGATTGCTGTGTTGTCACCCGTGGCACTTGTCCAGGCTGCCAGGCTATTAATGTTTGCACCATTTAGCACTACTTGCACAGTGCCATTGCTGTAGAACAGATTGTGGTCCAAACTACTTATTGACGCCATGTTTTGCAGGTATGCGGCAATTCCAGATGCTGCAAGGCAGATGTTGTTCCGCAGATCCAACTGTGTAGCTCCGGAAGATTGAGTAAATGCGTAGGAAGAGCTATTTGTAGATTGGTTTACCAGCGTATTGTGCAGCACCTTACAGTTTGGTGCAGTTTCCAAAGTTAGAACATAGCTGCCGGATAAACTGCCATTTTGAATATAATTATTGGCTATTGTGGGGCTGCCTGCTGTGTGCTGATACAGGTAAACAGCCTGATAGCCGCTACCGGTAATCCTGTTACGCATAAATAGAAGATCGTCTTTGTTATTGCCCATTAGCACAGCTCTGTTGCGGTAGGATGTTATTGTGTTATCGATAATATTGGGTGCATTGCCGTAATACACCGAAATACCGTAGTAAGCATTATTAATGGTGTTATCGGCAATGGATAAAGCATTGGCAGGATACCCGTTGTTATAGTAGCCGCCTATTCTGATACCCATGGCAAAGTTGTTTATCTGGCAGGAAGAAATGCTAAGGTTATCGTAGGGTTCGATGCTGGCAAATATGGCAGCACTGGCTTCGGAAGTAATGCTGTTTACTGCCACATTAAAGCTACAATCCTCTATTAACACATCGCTATTGTAACGCTCGAAAACTATTGCGCGAGAAAAGCTGCTGTTTAGGGGGGCAAAACTGATGCCATACAGATTAAGGTTTCGCATGTTACGCAGCTTTAGAATGAAGTTATCTTCCGTTCCAGTGGCGTTATTTGTAATAACTGCACCACTATTGCTGCTAATGCTGAAGCTGTTTTGCAGGGTGTTTGGAATATAGCTAAGCTCCATGTTTAAGCTGTGAGTTCCAGACGGCAGAATAATGCCTGTGCTGCCGTAAATTCCACGCTTCATGGCTGCTTCTAAAGCACTGCTGAGATTGGGGAAGTCACTGCCAATATACACGCTGCCACTTAAAGGCTCTTGATAGGCAATGAAGCTGGCACCAACGGGGATGTTCGAGCCATAAACCACATAGTTTATATCGCTGGTTACATAGCTTACCGCACCCTTGTTGCCCAAGTAACTGGCAGTTGTGTAGCCATTTGTATCCACCCCAGGATTGGCAAAAACACCATCTGCATCAGAGAGGGCTGCCATTCCCAAAAGAGGATCGAACAAAGTGCTGTTCAAACTGATGAGGTTCTTTCCCCCACTGTAATAGGCATTGTGCCCATAGTAGATATCTGTGCAAGCACTGGATAACACTGCATAGCCAGAACGCAGGCTGGCAAAGATATTGTTTACATTGGTGATGTTGCTGTTGTTGCTTTGGCTGTAGGCAGCACCATATTCGAAACTATAGCTGTTTTCTATACTTATGGTGTTGTGATACAGGCGTACATTGCTGCTACTTGCCATACTTATGCCAGTTAGAGACTGAATGTTGTTATTGCGTGAATAAACTATATTGCCCACGAGCTCAATTTCTTCATCAGGATCACCCACCAAATAGTTCAGGCTTAACAGGGTTGAACTACTATAGGTGCCTGCAAAATTGTGCGCACTAATCTTGTTGCGGACGATATCTGTGTTGCCATAAACATAGTTAAGAGTAATAGCAGAATTAAAATCTGTTAGCGTGTTGCGGGTGATCTTCAGATTATCAGCTTTGCTTATTGTAATAGGGTAATAGCAATTGCTGAAACTGCTGTTTTCAACGCGGATATTATTGAATAAATCTGTACTGGTTCCAGAACCGCTTAGGTTAAGCCCTACATTCCCCTGGTTAAAATGGCAATTGTTTATAATCAAACCATCGTTGATGCTTCCAGAGGCATATACTCCAGTGTTATAGCCAGAGCCTAAATTAAAGGTGCAATCTTGGATCTGGATATTGTCACACTTCCCGCTAAGGATAACGAAATAGCTTCCGATCTGTTGGTTGATGGATTCCATGCTTAGGTTTTGCAGGATAACGTTATCTGCTCCCTGAATATTAAAGACGTAGCTACCTGTTCCACTAACTGTGGGATCAAGCTGTAAAACTGCTCCCGTTAGGGAATTAATGCTTAGGGTAATAGCAGGGCTAACTTTGGGGAAATTAGGAATATTGTTATAACCAGCATGCACCCCAGGCAGTAAACGTGCAGTTATAGAGCTTGATGCCCCCAAAAGGCTAAGTTCTTCCAAAAAATCAGGCAGGCTGGCATATTGACCACCACTGCCTATGGTGTAGGTTCCACTTAAAGGAGTAAAACCATATTCGCCTGTTTGCTGATCTGCACCAATATCAAACAGCTCTCCGCGTGGTTCGTAATCCATATCAACGGTTATTTCTTCACGGAAGATGCCTACTCTGCGCAGCCAAGGGCTTTGGGTGTGCAGGTCAGAGTTAAGGATGGGGTTTATCTGGATGCTATGTTGGTTCATATCTGGGTAGGCTGTACGTAACGCTGCCAAGTCTGTATAATAAGCACCAAAACGCACAAGATAGGTGGAAAAACTGTAATAGCAATTATAGTCTATCACCTTATCCACAGAAGGGCTAAAGTAAGACATCTCTACTGCATGTGCCTGCTCGGCTACAAAGATGTTATTTACGATATCAATGTTAGAGCCAAGTTGGTAGCTGTAAAGTCCAAAGCTGTTTGTTCCCTGTGTGTAAAAAGTGTTATTCAACAGGTTTATTCCGCTGCCACCCAGGGCAATTCCATAGTGCATATTAACGTTAGTTACCTGTATTGCGTTGTTAGCTATCAGGTTGCGTTCTGTACCATTTAACTCCAGATTGCTAAGGTATAGTCCTGTAGCAGAGCCAACGCTGTGGTTATCCAAAATGCGTAAGGATTTGCCGCCATTTGTTTGTACAGATGTTCCGGTGCAGTTCTCAAACCAGTTACCAGAAATCTCACAGTTTTCAGGTTGCCCCAGATTCACTCCAGTAACCTGTCCATTGAAGTAGTTGCTGCCTATCGTAATGTTATTTCCATACTGCGATATGCCTGTGTTATTGCCAAAGAAGTTACAGGTAAGAACATCCAGATCTGGAGTTTGAGAGCCATAAGGTGTTACGATGCTGTTTCCGGCAGCCGTGTTGGGAGCTACAAACCTGCAACCTAAAAAGCGGGGATAATAGTTGTATCCCTCAAACACCACCAGGTTTGAATAAGTAGTGGATTGAGTTTCGAAGCTGATATAATGGAAGCTTACATTAGTAGCTCTGTTTAGCTTTAGCAGATAGTTCTGGTTTGCAGTTTGTCCAGAATAACGGATAACTACATTGTCTCTGCTTTGGGGACGCAGCAGGATAAAGTTTGTGTCGCTGCTGCCAGGGATTGCCTTCACTTGCATCTGTTCGGTATAAAGGCTATCGCACAAATCCACCCACAAGGCAGAGTTAACACCCCTTATATTTAAGGCACTAAAGAGGGCAGTAAGGGTTTCGTAATCTTGCCCCACTCCCACCGTAACGGTTCCATTAAGGGGGGTGTTACCCGCTTCTGCGGTATATTCATGAGCTCCAATATCAGGGGTATAGGGGTCACGGGGGTAGTTGTTAGTATCAGAATCCACTCCACAAGGCAAGCCATAGTTATCCAGCCAGGGGCTAAAGGTGCGCAAGCTGCTGTCGTAATTGGGATCAACGCTTATATTACTGCCACCTGCAAGGGCTGTGTATGCTGCCAGGGTGTTCTGATAGTTGTTGCCTATCTTGGTTAAATTTAGATAGGATGTAAACAGGTTATTATGTTCCACAGTGTAACCGCTGGCAGTATTTTGAGAAAGTGCCATGCCATATCCACTTGCAACAAGATTGTTATTTTTTATAATCAGGGACGTGCCATATATCACCAAAGCTGCCGAGGCATTGGTGTAAGACATATTATCTATGCTGTTGTGCGCCAAAAACACATTGTTAACACTTTGCAGATAAATACCGTAGGCATCGGAATCGTAATTTGGATTATATACATTCTCTCCATTCATGCGGATCACATTGTTAAAAACCTGAGGCGTTACAGATGCGGTAAAGCTGCCGTTATTGAAATATATACCGTTTGTTTTTGCCAGGATGTCGCAACGTTGGATTTCCAAATCCCCGCTGCCTTGTTCAATATAAATACCGCTTGTGGAGTTATTTATGATTTCACCTTGGATATTAATGTCACTTACCTGCTTCAGGTATATAGCAGTGTAACCACCCGTGTGTGCATTGAGATAAAAGTTCCAGCCAGAATAATGCGTGAGGCTGCTATTTGCAGAAGTATATACATGATAACCCCCGTTTTGGAAGTTATTAAGGGATACATTTATATTATCCGAATCTGCACTGCCATCTGCCCAAAAGGTTATGGCATCGTTATTTACGCTGCTTGTGGTAACCGCATTTACAAAGGTGTTTGACTGGAAGGTTAGATCATCACTATTACCCATAACAACAATACTGCGGGCATAGCTTCCAGAGGGGATAAACTTCAGCCCTCCAAGATACACCTTGGAATTGCTATTTATCTTTAAGATGTAATTATCTGTGGAAGTGGAATTTGGATTGGTTAAGATAACCTCTGCCTCGTCAACCGCCATTATTGCAAAGGGATATTCGCTGGAAGGGCGTGCTATTACAAAGGCACCTTCATAGGTTCCCTCATTTAGGAAGAAGTTTACACTATTGCTTTGCCCTTCGGAATTAATTGCTGCTAAGGCTTCAGTTAAAGTAGCAAAATTGGCAGCACTGCCACCGACCGTGTAGTTTCCGCTAAGTGGCACAGCACATAGCCCCGAAACTGAAAGCAAAATAAGCAGCAGCAACAGCAGTTGCATACGTCTAACTATAATTAATCTCATTGTTTCTCTCCATTGGGTGATAATTGTGAAAATGGATATTGCTCAAATTATCGAGTAATATCCACATTGAAGTTCAAACATCCCCAAAGTGCTGTTTATGTCAATCAGAATTTTTAGCCAAGGGACATGGAGATTTCAGAGACTGTTCAATTATCCGAACCAAGTTATGCTGTGCTTTCTTTAGGGTAGTGGAGCATAAGTGGGCGAGGTTTTGCCAATCCACAATTACTAAGTTTTTAGAACATTCCAAATCTACTATAAAATCCCGTTAGGGATGACAGTTCTTAGCGACGGGTTTCAACCCGGCGGAAAGAGGAAGTATATCATATTTAGCCCCAGCGGGGCGACACGTGAGCTTGTTTAAATGTTTGCGTTTAAATCATCTGTCGCCCCGATGGGGCTAATACTTGTTTCATATTCGTGTACCGCCGGGTTGAAACCCGTCGCTAAGAACTGCCATCCCTAACGGGATTTTGC
>JAVEUB010000043.1:0-13370 GCA_034005785.1 Cloacimonas sp. (SeqCode)
GCTCTTCCGATCTTAAGTCTTCTGTCACTAAGAAGTATTTGCTATCCGTCCATTCATCCAGCCAGGTTCTGCTGGTTCTGATGGCAAGATTTCCACCGGTATAATTGAAGGGAGTGATCGGTATAAGGATACTGTTTAATCCCGCAGGGAAGGATACTTCTCCATCAAAGACCAGGCTGTAGCCGGTGAAAGGCAACCAGCCTTCATTACAATTTTCGGATGTCGTGTTCTGCAGCCAGATCTGAATAGGCCTGCTTATGGACGTGTCGAAATCATTCTGGTAAACCAAGGCTACAATAGTGCCGGAACTGGCTTGGATTTCACTTGCCCGATAGATGGTCTCTGCCACGAAGTTTTCGTAATAAAGATTGAAGGGATAGCACTGAGATTCATCTGTTGTTTCGGGATCACCTACATACAAAGAATTTGTGCTGGAGGGATATGCTGTAACGTGCAAATCGGATGAGCAGTTGTTATTGGGATTGGCATCTTCAGCAACGTAAACTTCAGCATAGAAGTTGATGTCTCCCGAAGAAGTTGGAACCCAGCTAAGCTCGTGCACGGCAGTATTGCAACTGGCAATTTCAGTATTTACCGTTATCTGAGTAAGGGTTTCTCTTGAGTCTCTGCTCTTTAAAGACACGGTGTAGCTATTTATGGTATTCAAGCCAGTATTATATACTGTAGCAGATAATGTTAGCGGATCACCCACGATAGCGAAGCTGTCAGCTGTTAGATCGGTAACTGCCAAATCCACTGCAGGAGGAATGTAGATAGTTACATCATCCACCATGATGTAATCGGCATACTCGGAACTGTAGGCATGCCAGCCAAAGTAATAGGCTCCGTTACAGGCTGGAGTGAATGGCCGTATAATCTCAGCCCAATCTGCTTGGAAGAGGTTATTGTCGTCATAGATAGGTGGATTGGCTTCCATGGCAGCTTCCGAAGGTTCGGTACCAAAATGCAGAGCAAGGGCTTCGGAGTACCCGTAAAAACAGGGAGCTTTTACAGAAAAACCAATGAAGTAGGTCTGTCCCTCTTCCAGGTAAATCGGAGGAGTGATCATCCATTCATCTTTGGGTAAATCCGGATAACATACCACCACCGCGGCATTGGGCTCGGAAAAGCAGCCCAAACCGGAATCTATCGTCCACGGAGCTATGGCTGAACCTATCAAAGTCCATCCTTCCGGTAGATCGCTTGTGGTTTGAGCATCAAAGTTCTCCAGCCAGGGGTTTCCCTCTGTCACGGTTGCTTCAAAAATGGAAGTAGCACTAAGAGCTACAGGATATGTAATCCCATTTGCTCTAAGTGTTATATTGAGGGTGGCAGAAAGAGTCCCGGATGTGGTGGCATACAATAATACGGGTATTTCCACAGTTTCCATGAAAGCCAGTGATACAGGGAAGGCACTGGTATCGACCGAAAACATCGCGGCATCGGTTCCAGATAGATTCAACCCGCTTGCATAGATATCTATCCTGCCTCCTCCCAGATTGGAGGCGGTCACGTATTGTAAAATCGGGGTGTTCTGACTCACAGCGCCATAGTCCAGTGAGGTGGGAGCATAGCTAAAGATAGGGATGGGGGGCAGCGCTTCAATCAGGAAATTATCCAGCAGGATACCGTAAAAGAAGGGACCAGCTTGGATAGCAAAGTGTTTGACGCCAGTAACAGCACCCAAGTTTACGGTAAATTGCTCATAGTCGTAAGTTCCCAAGCCTACAATATCGATAAGCGTGAAGCTTGCTGCGTCATTAGGATCAGTGAGATAACCTATACAAAGAGAATTGCCTAAGCCATTGCTTTTGCCCCAGAAACTCAACCGCAGAGCTTTCTCGATGGAGGTGCTGACCGGTGGCAAGGCGAGAGTAGCGAATGAAGTGTTAAGATAGATACAGTTCGGACCGGATTGGGAATCTGTGGCTTGGGTTTGAACCGAACCAATGCTTCCCACTTGTCGCCAACCATCTGGAAGTTCTGGGGCTGTGACGCTATCAAAATTCTCTGTCCAAGGAAAAGGATCAGCCAGGGTGGTAAAGCTTTGCACAGGGGCTTGAGGTCCTACTCCGGTAGTGTTATAGGCTTCCACTGTCCAGTAATAGGTGGTGCTATAAGCCAGAGCTGTGTTTGGGGTAAATTCTGTAGCAGCCTGATCCTCCACCATTATGGCAGGAGGATTGTTGATATCTACATACAGCCGATAGCCATTGGGTATTCCACCTGTAGTGGGAGCATTCCAGCTAAAAGTAGGTGCTTCACTTACATTTGTCGCAAGATCAGCAGGAAGGTTTAGCGAAGTGATGCCAGGAGCTTCAGGTGCGATATCTGGACCTATTACCAAATCCACAAAGATGGGATTATTATCGGTGGTTTGGATTGGTGAATTGAAAGCTAAAAAGTAGTTACTACCGGCCAGAGCTGATAAATCTACCTCGATATTACACCAATTGGACACACTGGTAGTTGTGATGTCTGCACCAAGTTGCGTCCAATTTTCCCTATCCGCAGAATAGAGAATCTGAAGCTTAATAGTGGAAAGTAAGGCACGCATCCAGAAATTGAGCGTACTGCCATTTACAATGCTAAGCTTTGGGGTGGATATGCTGTATGTGTCAGTAGTGGAACACCGAACAACCATGCTGCCAACACCGTTTTTATGCTGTGCAGTACTATTGATCCAGAAGCTTGTACTTGGAGAGATTCTTGCCCAGCCTACGGGGGGGAAAGTGTCGCTTTCGAAGCTTTGCAGCAATTGATTTGCTCCGGGAGTCCTAAAGCTTTGAGTTGCAGTTGCTACAGACTCTCCAAATGCGTTCGTGGCTGTCACATACCAGTAGTAGGTAATGTCCGGAACCAGGGTTGGCGAGTAGATAGTGCCAAACTGATTGTCACTAACCATTGGCGGTGGGTCGGACGTACCGAAATACACGTCATAGCTATCGGCATCACCACCATTGGCGGTTGTGCACCAATAAAGTTTGTCTTCCAGCAGAGCGTATCCGTCATTGGCGGGACCGAGTAAGGTGGGTGCAAGGGGAATAGTAGTATTGGGGAACACAAACTGTATCCTGTTGATATCTGCTGTTCTCCAGGTTGCGGTAGGGGGAGCAGCGGGATCGGGATTTATACTATTGGTATAGGAAGAGGAATCGTATTGCATACCTGTGTTTGCGCCGCTGGTAAAGCATCCCCAAGATATATATGAGTATCCGTATGTATTCTCATCGATGGCGATGATTAGGTTATCTGTATTATTATAAGCAAAGGGAGTACTAAGAGTGATCTCTACCCAGTTGTTTTCCAACAGAAACAAGGAACTTACATCACCGGCAAAAACCTGGGTCAGGTTTGTAACTGGTTCCCAATCTGTATTACTAACGAAGTTGGTTTTTGAGGTGTGCCCCATATAAATTACCCAGTCCTTGCTATTGCTAAAATTACCAGCTATGCAATAGAACCGAATCTTGGTGATATTCCCCGCTCTGTTGATCTGCTCTTGAGTATATATTTGCTGAGAATAACTGTAGTTAGCAACGCCTTGGATAGGCAATTCGTAGGTATAATCAGTACCTGTTCCAACCGCTACGGTGTCGGCAAACGCCACACTGCAAATTGCCAGCATAGCCAGCAAAAGGTCTAAAACCAATAATCTCTTCATCTTACAAAACTCCTTGTTGAGATTTAATACATGAACACGTGACAATTGTTTGGGTTAAAAGGGTTTCCCCTAAGCGCTTTGGCTACTTGCGAGCCAGAGCTTTTAATCAAATGTTTAATTTGGTAGATGGCTGTATGAGAACCTGATTTGATTTTGAAGCTGTTAATTCTGCTGTGCTTTGTTCTAATTACGTCCAGAGAGCATGGTTCCAGTAATTCCGTGCGGCAAATATTGAACTTAAAATGTGCGCCTCTGTAGATAGCTAAAAACTGGGATTTGGGAGACAGTTTGTGAAATTCTGGATATAGTGAAAAGTTAAAGATATTGAAAAAAGAGCGAATTAGAGCGCAGACTTTATCTGATAAGGTTTCGTGCCAATAAGCGGCTGTTTGACATAGTGAATTCAAATGAGCTCCTTGACTGTTGTGGAATTCAAAAAAAACTGTTGGTTTACAATATGAACTTACTTCAGCTTAGCTATCGAAGTGCCACACTTTAGCTATAATAAATCATGGCTATGTTTTTTCTACTTGGCTTTTCCATTACTAATTACACACGCATATTGAAACAGTGAAGTTTGTCAATTGTTTTTATTGTAATAGGTGGAGTGCTGAGGCCGAGACTGTTCAATTACAGTGTATCAAGTGAAATTGCAAATCGTATCACCGTTTTTCAAATCGCATGTTTTTGCAACTCCCAGTGTCACCATTTTTTTTAATGGATGCCTGGCTTCAATAAGTTCTTTGCCATCATCAGTTGCATTAGGGTGTTCGGCTTCAGGGATAAGTGCATCATCGGCACGAGTTACAAGCGTATCCTCTGAACTCGATTCCGGGTAGCCGTTACCAAGCACTGTGACATAAACCAAAGCCAGTCCTCTCTCTCTCTCTGCCCTATAAACCCATACGACCACTGTGACAGGTGACTCTCATTTGAAACTTTGGGTGATTCTTTGTAGTCTCCCTAATATGAAACACTAACGTAGTGATGCAAGCAAATTAAGCAAATGTTTCGCATATCGGTCATTTTCATTTGGTTTTGGCACACAATGTGCATAAGCATTAGGTAACTAAAAATAGATCCTTTAGGAGGATACAAAAATGCTCAGGAAACTGAAAAACCAAAAGGGTTTCACCCTTATCGAAATCTTAGTTGTGGTTATCATTGTAGCCATTCTGGCTGCCCTGGCTGTGCCCCGCTATCTCCGCTATGTGGAAAAATCCCGCAGCACAGAAGCACAAACTGCTATCAGCACCATTCGTAAAACTTACGACGTTTACCTGCAAACCAACGGTTCCACTGATGGTTTCAGCCTTGAACAAGCTCAAAAAGAAGCACGTCTGGGCGAAAGCACAGTAAAAAACTGGAAGTTTGAAGTTGTGGGCAATCCCCCCAAAAAGTTTATTGCTACCTCCACACAGGATTTTGCCGGTGGTGAAGGCAAGCAGGTTTGGTATGATGTTGTCGAAGCCAAATTCCATGGCTACGGAGTTGACACTTGGACGAATCCCGAGTCCGGAGGAACAGAGACCGACTAACTTTAGTGAGGATATGAAAATTGACAATTCATGAATTATTGCGCTTCACTGCTGAAGCGGGAGCGTCTGACCTTCACATAGCTGCAGGAGCGCATCCAATGGTGCGTGTAAACGGCAAAATGAAGAAGCTGAATCTGCCCATCCAAACTGTGGAAGATGTGGAAACCCTCGTCTTTGGAGTTATGAATGAGAGCCAGCAGGAGCTGTTCAAGAAAAATCTGGAGATAGACTTTTCTACGAAGCTGAGCAATGATGTTCGCTTCAGGGTAAATGCCTTCCACCAGATTAATGGCATCTCCTGTGCTTTCCGTGTGATTCCCAATGAGATCAAAAGTTACGACGAACTCCATCTGCCCGATATCTTGAAGCGGCTCACAATGAAAGAGAAGGGTCTGATTCTGGTTACTGGACCTACTGGTAGTGGAAAATCCACCACCCTTGCCACAATGATTGATTCTGTAAACGAAAATCGCCATTGTCACATTATTACTGTGGAAGACCCCATCGAATTCGTGCACCGCAGCAAAAACAGCCTGATCAACCAACGTGAGTTGGGGCACGATACCTGGAGCTTTACTGCTGCTTTGCGTAGTGCTTTGCGGGAAGACCCGGATGTGATTCTGGTGGGTGAAATGCGCGATTTGGAGACGGTGTCACTTGCGTTGACAGCTGCGGAAACCGGTCATCTGGTTTTTGCTACACTGCATACCGGAAGTTGCACAAAATCTATTGATCGGATCATAGACATGTTCCCCAAAGAACAGCAACAACAGGTGCGGTCGATGCTCTCCGAATCTTTGGAAGCCGTTATAGCGCAAATCTTGCTGCCTACCAAGGATGGCAAGGGACGGGTTCCTTCCGTAGAGATCATGATAGCCAATGCGGCTGTGCGTAACTTGATCCGTGAAGAAAAGACCTATCAGATACCTTCCGTAATTCAGGGTGGCACCAAAGAAGGCATGCAGACCAGGGATCAATCTTTGTACAATCTGGTGATGAATAATCTGATCGAAAGAACGATTGCGGAAGAATTTGCTGAAAATCCTAAGCAATTTGCCACCGGAGCCGGTTTTTAGGAATGAGGGAAGATCGCTTGAATCAGCCTGACGCTCTCCGGCAGAAGAAAGCAAGCCAAGTGATTGGCTTGCTTCGGGCAAATGAAGGTTTCACCCTGATAGAAGTGTTGGTAGCAACATTGGTGCTGGTTGTTCTGATCACCACCATCTATATGGGTGTGATGTATGCAGATAAACAAATTCGGCACAATTACAGACATCGCGTGGCAACCTTCCTGGCCTCCGGAGAAATTGAAAAACAATATACGCTCTACCTCAAGGAAAATATCTTGCGTCCTTTTTCGGGTAGGCCAGTAGTTATTGATCAGACTGACGACAGCACAGTGAAAGGAGCTTTATCTGTGACTGTGGGACGGGATGTGGAGTACCATGTTACCAAGCAGTATCCCTACTATTATGTAATTGCAGAAGTAAACTGGACCGATCCTGAAACAAAGAAACCTCAAAAAGTGAAGATACGTGAAGATTTTTATGACGTGGAAGGAAAGGTAAACTAATGGTTAATTCCCTAAATACGTCAAAATTCCACAAAGCAGTAAAGCCCGGTTTGCTGAACCAAAAAGGCTTTACTTTAATCGAGATTATCTCCGTCCTGGTAATTTCCACACTGTTAATCACCATCGCCGGAGTAGGGCTTTCTGTATTTTTCGGTAGGTATCAGGAATTAAATGCCTACGTTGAACTGCAAAAAGACGCCATGGAATTTCTTAATTATCTAAAAAACGGTTATAATGTAGGTTCTGGAGCTTACATCCAGTTCAACGGTATTGCCAGTGCCAGAGCGTTAGAAATAACCGGCAGAACTGAAGATGCCGGAGTGGGAAATGGAATAAGAATCACTCCGCCCGCCCGCGAAGAGTTTCCCAATGATTTTATGCACATCTATTTAGCAGAAGGCGTTATCAAAGCAAACTATATGTACAACGGAGTGCAGGTGAATACGCCTATATATATGTTTCCTAAGCGTGCGCTAAGAAACAAAGTGAAAATTGAATCCTTCAAAATCGGGGATGCCAATGCCAATAATGCGATTTTCCGTTACAAGCCCAATGAAGGCTTGTGCGTGGTGAATGTGCAGCTAAAAGCAAGGGTAGAAACATCCGATAACAAGTACATCCCTGTTGTGTTTAATACAGTGATGGCTATGAAAAACATGGAACGACCAATAACGGGGGAACCATGATCAAAATTTTAAAAAACGAAGGTGGTAACATCGCCCTTGCCATGCTGTTAGCAGTAGTAGGGATGATGAGTGGGCTTAGCATTGCCAGCATGAGTCTGCGCGATACTATTGCCTCACAAGCAGAATTGGAAAGTATCCAGGGCTTACATTTGCTGCGTGCAGAAACATTCCGTGGGCAGTCATTTTTGGAGACTGCTGCCAAGGTTGACCCAGGATTGGGTGGTGGCCTTAGAACCCCTTTAAGGGAAGTTCCCATTACCGGAAGCAATTTCGCCAAAACCTATACGATGCAATCGCAAATAACCCGCACAAAAGTGGAAAGCGAAGGACTGGGGATATCTCTGGAATCTGGGCAGGACATTTCAGTAAGTACTGGTGCTGGCGAAAACCAGTATCTGGTTAGGTCTTTGATCGAAACCAAGACAGGTGTGGGACAAGTGGCTTACTTTAGCAACAATAAGTCCATAGTGCGTAAATACAGCGAACTAACTGTTATCCAGAACACTGGCCCCATCTTTATGTACTTCTCGGATAACGAAGCTTCGCCAAACGGCACTAACGTGTATTTTTACGGGTATGATGTAATAAATGGCCCCCTGCATAGCAATACCGACATCCGCATGAAAAAGCTTGGTGGGGGAGACAATCAGGGCTGGCCAACTTTTATGGCTCAAGTAACTACATGCGGTGAAGTTATCTCTGAACCTGCTCAATACCCGCGAGACCAGGTTTTCCGGGGCGGTTTAATTGAAAATTTTAGCAATTATGAGTTTCCCACTTCCATGCAAAACGTACGCCTCAACGGTACCTTGGTAGGACCTGCAAGCTATGATCCCAAGCGTATAGTTATGGTAGATGTAGATAATAGAGGCTATGGTGGTTTTATTGGAGATGTTGGGATTCCTCGCCGTGTTTTTGCTGATGTTTGGCCAGATTATCCTTATCACCCATACAGTGCCGATACTCCTCCCAGCTATCGTAACAACTTTATGGTCTCCGATACAACCTGGTCAGTACTTGGTGGTGGTTCTTGCGGCGGGCGCTCCAATTTTGTTAATTCCAAGCTGTGGCTTAAAGGAACATTTGGCGGTTTCCAAACTTGGGGTGCTGCCGACACACTTTATCTTATTGGAGACATCTTGCTCAATGGCACACCAAGCCCGCAAAACCCCTATCCGCAAAATCGCTCAGACATGGTGGGGATTATCTCCGAAAAATCTATTCTAATCAAATACGGCTACAGGGACCCACAGGATTCTTTGCGTATTCACACAAATATGGGTTCTGATAGCAATCAAGGTGGTATCTGGATTTATGCAGCTTTAGCAGCCCTGGGTGATGGTAACGGGAATTCTCATTATGATGGAGTGTTCACTTTTGAATATCAACACCCGCATGGCTCTGTTACCTCACAACTGCTAACTGTACCCGATGGTGAACCAATAGTGCTAAAGTGGATAGACCTGCATCGTAACCATTGGCCGCCAACTTCCGGTAACCCCTGGCCAGCCTGGTTAGACCTACCTTGGTACAACCCTCTTTGGCCCGAACGCCAGCCTTATCTGGAGCGAGGTACCATAAATATCTGGGGTGGGGTGAATCAACGGCGCCGTGGCTTTGTGCATCGCAATTATTACGATAGCGAATGGCCATCAAATGGGGCGTGGAACCCTCCGAAAGATTATTGTGGTGCAACCAGTGCACCCAATTCATTCCCGGTTCAGCTTTGGTGGGACCCCAATTATATCCTAAATCTCCAAACCAGGGATTGGCCTGGAGCAGCAGGCAGCGGAACTGGCTACAAAAAGAACTATAATTACGATGTGCGTATGTATAAGAAGAAACCCCCGGACTGGCCTGAATTTAAGAAACAGGGCCAAAAGACGCCGATGGAACAAGGAAACTGGTTGCTGAAGAGGCCTCCGCGCTCTTTGATTTAGAGTAATATTTATGCTAATGATATAAAGAGGAAGAATGAAGAAAAAAACGCTTCGATTCAAAGAAACTGTGGGTATTGATATCGGTACTCATAGTGTGAAAATCGTTCATCTCAAGAAGCTGCACGAGGGCTTCAAACTGTTGAACTACGAGATCCGACCCACGGTACCCACGGGTATCGAATATATGCCCAGTGATCTACGTAGTGAACGTTTCGCCCCTGTGATCATCGAAATGCTAAAAACGCTGCGGATCAATCCAAAGCACATTAAGCATCTGGTAAGCTCCATCGGTGGAGACAACACAAGCATCAAACAAATCAAGACCATTTTTCTGCCAGATGAAGAGTTGGAATCTGCTCTGTTTTTCGAAGCCAAAAAGCATATCCCGATTTCCGGAACGGACATGGTTTTGGACTATCAGGTACTAAGCGTCGAAGAAAAAACTAACAACATGAATATTCTGCTGGCGGCAACGTCCAAGGATGTGCTTAACGAGCACAGCAATATTCTGATGACAGCGGGCTTAAGCCCCAACATCGTAGATATTGATTCCCTGGCAATAGCCAACAGCTTTGCCCTTAATGCCTTTGCTGAAGAAGGGGTGTATGTTATGTTGAATTTGGGTGCTCATCGCAGTAACATGGTTATCTGGGGTCCCGATTCCAAACTGTTTGCCCGCGATATTCCCTATGGTGGCTATAATTTCACCAGGGATATTATGCGCCGTCGCCAAATGGAATGGGAAGATGCCGAACGCCACAAACTGGAATTCGGCTTAAACGATAACCCCTCACTTGCCAATGTGCAGACTATTTCCATGCTGGACATCACAGAAAAGACCACCGAAGACGCCATTGTAGAAGAAGTGCGCCGCTCCTTGCGTTTTTATGTAAAGGAAGCAGGCAACAGCGATTTCCGTAAGCTCTATCTTATGGGCGGATCTGCCAAGCTTAAAGGTTTGCAGGAATATATCCAGGAAAAAGTAGCCATTCCCACAGAGATATTTATGCCCTTTATCAATGTGGAAATGCCCGAAAAATTCCAGGATAAAAAAGACCCTCAGCTTGCTTTGGCTATCGGCCTGGCAATGAGAATGGAATAGAGGGGAGGAGCTTATGAATAACGCGTTTTACTTCAAGATAAATCTAAACAAGTTCGGTGAATTACGCATCCAGGCAGAGCGTGAGAGGAAGACTTTTATCACCGCTGTTGTATTCTTGGTTATCGGGCTAATCTTGTTGTCCGTTGGTTGGTTCTATCTTAACAGCATGGGCAAAGAAAGAGTGCAAAACCGCGAAAAATACCTAAGTGAAACTATGAAACAATTGGAAAAATATAAGACAAGCTCTGATTATCTTTCCAGTAACGATTTGGATCACTTGGCGGAGTCTTTCACCAATCGCATTTTCTGGGCTAAGAAGATGATTGCTTTGGGGCAAGAAATTGATGATAAACTGGCAGTAAGGAAATTCTCCTTTAGCAACGGAATTCTTATAATTAATGGGATTACCGAAGTTGACGTTAATATTAAGGAACTGGATTTGATTCAGGCTTTTATCGATAGACTAAAAAATAATCCCGAAATCAGCAATGACTTTCCGCAAATCAAATCCGGACAGTTTACCCGGCAGATAGTGAAAGATACTGCTATTTTGGAATTTGTAATTGAATGCTACAGTAAAGAAGCCACAAGTGGAAGGAGACCGCAACAATGAGAGAAAAATACATGATCTTAGTACTGCTTATTGTGCTCATCGGAGTGGCTTTCTTCGTCCTTTCTGCAAATAGCATCAAAAGCAATAAAGCAAAAATTGAGCAGCTTGATAGTAAGATAAAAACAGCGCAGGAACAGCTAAACAGCGCTAGAATTATGGAAGAACAGCTTAGCCAGTTCGCCCTTATTATCGACAATAGCTTAACCAAAACCCCAAGCTTTAGTTTCGATGAAATCAACGATTTCAAAACCAAAATTGGTAAGCTGGCAGACCAACGTAATATCCAGATAAATAAGCTGTCCGACAGTAACAAGTTCTCGCTGCCAGGATTAATAGAGACCACTTACACGCTGGAGCTTGAAGCTTCTTACGTGCAAATTGGTCAGTTCATTTCCGATTTGGAAGCTTTGGATAACATCTTAAAAATTCATGCGCTGGATATCAGCCCAACCCAGATTTCGGACAAAGAGGTTCGTGCCGCAAACGCTCCAAATCGTTACCGGATGACCATCGAACTATCCATATTCAAGGTTAAAAAGGAGGTATAACATGCAATTGAGATTTATCAAAGACCTTGCTATTGCTCTTATCGTGATCCTCCTCTTTGCTGTTGCCATTCGTATGTTTGTGATACAACGTGGGTGGAACAGGATTCCCGAAAAATCTATTCATACCAAGGAATCGGTTTCCGATACTTTATTGAATAAGATAAAAACTATCGAAAACTCGATCCAGGACCGCAAAATGTTTGTCTTTGGCTCGAATCGTGACCCTCTCCGCCAGGGCAACATTATCAAAGACAAAGTGGATAGGGAGAAAGAGTTCCAGGATATGGTTCTTAATACCTTCAGGTTGGCAACCACAGCCCACGATGAAAACGGCAATAAAATTGCCTATATAGAATATCGCGGAATGCTGCACGAAGCCCGTATCGGGCAAACCGTTGAAGGACGTCGCATCCTTGATATTGGTGATAAAACCTTGCGTTACAGCTATAATGGAGTGATCTCCACTACCGAGCTGTCTCCACGTCCGGCCAAACCTGTTGAAGAATCCCGGAATGCCATTGGCACAAGCGGGAATTGGTAAAATATATTATGATACTGGGAGTAAATATGAAACACATGCTTGTAACAAAGCGTCATTTGGTAGTGATCCTCATCCTATGCCTAATGGTTGGTTTTTCCACCTTAAGTGCTCAGGTTAGCAGAGATCCTATTTTACAAACTAAAGTAACTTTTAATGCTGATGATGCTACCCTATCTTCAGTTTTGAAAGCACTGTCTCGCCTTAGCGAAACCAACGTAGTTCTGGCCATTGAACAGGCAGGTTCTGCCGAGAGCAAAGACGAGAAAAGAGTTACTATCAATATTAAAGACGTGCCGATTGAAACAGCGGTGTCTCTTGTAGCTCGCTCTGCTGGGCTTTCATATCGTGTTGTTGGGTCTAATACCTTTATAGTTGGACAAAAACAGAACATCATGGAAGAAACAGGTGAACGCAGCGATATTATCTATCTGAACAACCTTGATGCCAAGAAAGTAAGCGATTCCCTGCAAAATACAGGGGTGAAGATTACTCCGCTGGAAAGCCAGAATGCCATTATGGTTTATGGCAACCCTGATTCTTTTAAAGATGTTCAAAAGCTGATTTCCGCTATAGACAACCAACAAGACCAAGTAGAAATCCGTGTGCGCCTTATTGAAGTCCATCTTAACCAGGCCAAGAAATATGGCATTGATTGGAGCCGTTTGAATCACCTTACTACTATTCTTGCCGAAGATCCCATCAATGCTGATGGTGCTGGTCTGCCTTTTGACTATTCTGATGTAACTGGCTACCTACCTCATGGCAACCCCACTGATATGGGTGTAGTTCCTGACGAACAGTATTTCCAGAGAATCAATGGTTTTCATGATATTGGTCATTTCAGTCGCCAGCTTACGGCCTTCGATATCACTATCGATTGGTTGCTGCAAAACAACGCTGCACACCTGCTTACAGACACCCGTGTAACTGCCTTGAATGGTGAGCTTGCTACCATGCATATTGGTGAAGTAGTGCCCTACGTGGTAACAGACACTGAAAAACAGATTCTGGTGGAACGTGCTGAAGTGGGTATCATGCTTAATGTTACCCCCAAGGTTGATAAAGACGGCAACATCACCATGCACATCAACCCCGAAGTAAGCTCGATTACAGAATTGGTAGGTGGTTATGTGCCACGCATCAAAGTGCGCAGAGTTACTACTAC
>JAVEUB010000309.1:0-3225 GCA_034005785.1 Cloacimonas sp. (SeqCode)
ATCCCTTGCGGATATCGTCCGATATCTTGCGTAAGACCTTGGCGAACTTCTTATGTTTTTCCTCTTTTTCCAGATCAGTGATAGCTTTTTCGATGGTGAGACCAGCGGAAAACATAGTAGAGAGCTGGCGTGTGAAAAACACAAGAGTTTTCAGGCTCACCCCGGTGCGGATTTTGTAGATGGTAAGCATCAGTTTATCAAACAGGGATAGTTTCCCCTTGAAAGCGCCTTCAGCAGCAGCTTTCACGCTGATAATGGTGCTACCTTCTTTGGCAAGCTTATCCACAGCCATGTCGAGGGTATCGGCCTTGATAATCCCTTCAACCCGGGCACCTTTGGCATCTTTAACGATATAGGCAAAATTTGGCATATCGGTTTCCCTTTTTATTAAGTTACAGATGTATGGTGACAGGTGAGAAGGGGGATTCCCCTAATACCTAACACCTAACACCTAAACCCTAACATTTATTTATTCAACCACGGTCATCTTGATGACTTCGCGGATAGTGGTGATTCCACGCAGCATTTTGGATATGGCAGCATCATGCAGAGTGCGCATCCCTGATGCAATTGCAGCATCTCTAATAAGATCCTGATTACCACCCTGGAAGATTAAACTGCGAATTTCCGGAGTAACCGTGAGTAGTTCAAAGATACCTTCACGCCCGGAAAATCCGGTGTTGTCGCAATGTACACAACCGGTTCCCATTTTGAAATTCGCTACACTTAACTGTTCCGGGGTTAAGCCACTGTCTTTAAGTTCTGTTTCGGTTGGTTTGTAATCCTTCACGCAGAATTTACAAACTTTACGCACCAAACGCTGTGCCATCACCAGAGAAAGTGAAGAACCTACCAGATAGGGTTTGATCCCGATATCGATAAGCCGGGTAATGGTGGATGGAGCATCATTGGCGTGCAGAGTGGAAAACACCAAGTGACCTGTAAGTGAGAATTTGATGGCGATATCGGCGGTTTCTTCGTCACGAATTTCACCAATAAGCACAATGTCTGGATCCTGACGTAGCACAGAACGAAGGGCAGCACTAAAGGTAAGACCAATTTGTTCTTTGGTTTCAATTTGAGTGATTCCTTCCAAGCGGTATTCCACAGGGTCTTCCACGGTGATTATATTGGTTTCTGGGTCTTCAATCTCTTTTAAGGATGCATGCAAGGAAGTGGATTTACCGCTACCGGTAGGGCCGGAAACAATGATGATACCATAGGGACGGCGGATGATCTTCTTAAAGATATCCATATCGGCAGATTCAAAACCAAGCGTGGTAAGCTTGAAACCAAATTCACCTTTGTCCAACAGTCGCATCACAACTTTTTCGCCAAGCACTGTGGGTGTAATAGATACACGCACATCCACGCTTTTAACGCTTGTTTTAAGGGAGATGTGACCATCCTGGGGCAAGCGGCGTTCGGCTATATTGAGCTTACTCATCACCTTAATAATGGAGATCACCCCCGGATGCATACCGATGGGAGGAGTCATTACTTCGCGCAAAGCTCCATCAACACGGTAGCGAATGCGTGAGGTTTTTACTAACGGTTCAATGTGTATATCTGTGGCACCGGCTTTGATAGCTTCGTTAATGATCAGATTTACCAGCTTTACTACCGGAGCTTCAGCATCAGCAGAGGCTGAAGCTATAGTAATCTCGTTTTCATCTTCATCTACGGCTACAAAATCGAAGCCACCCACGGCATCTTCCACTTGAGAAGTGGTACGAATGCTTTTGTAATATTTCTCTATGGTGTCATGCAGAACAGAATCTCCGATCAATTCGGGTTTGATGTTCTTGCCCAGCAGCTTCTTTAAGCTATCCAATACCGTTAGGTTTTCGGGATCAGTTAAAGCCACCACTATGCCATCACCCTCTTCGCGCAGAGCTATCACTCTGTTTTCCAAAGCATAAGGCTCTGGAATAAGGCAAACAATGCTGAGATCAAGATCCATCAGCTCGCGATCATTAACTATATCATAGCCAAGCTGAAGGTTTAGTCCTGTTAAAAGTTCGCGTTCGGTTAGATAGCCAAGTTTAATAAGAGTTTCACCCAGCTTTAAGCCAAAGTTCCCTTGTTTTACAAGTGATTCTTTAACCTGATCTTCTGTAACATACGCCTCGTGCACCAGTACTTCACCGAGCCGGGCAAATTGCGGGTTAAAAGTCATTTTATTATCCTTCTTGTGTTTTACGGATTACGAGTAACTTAGGTTACAGGTTTCAGGCAGCAGGGTTTATGCCCTGCTACCTGTTACCTTACAACTCAGAATATTACCAGGGAGCGGTTCCCGGATAACGGAAGAGTGTGATGGATGTATTGCTTTGCACATTTGTACCCATGATACGTCCGGTAATCAGCACATCTGTGGTTCCTGGAGTATTAGTGGGTTCATCAGGATTGGGGACTTCAGCACCCTTACAGGCAATTCTCCCCTGAGCAAAACCATTACCGTCAGTGATTATTTTCCACCATTCATTAGGTGGCAGGGTAGGATCGTACAAGCCATTCATGTTTTGTACGAAAGACCCCCTGGTACTTAGCAGCATTATATATGCATTTTCAACAGGTAATCCCTGACCATCGGTTAACACACAATGAACATTGCTGTATTCAGGTGGTGTAAGCAACTGAGTTTCATCGAAATACAATGCTGCAGGGGTTGCCTGAATTTCAAATCTGGGATCATTTAAGGGAAGCAAAACATCCGCATCGCCAAAGATTGGGTTGCCAAAAGGATCGTCACCGCAATTTGCTCGAATCGTTACTACGTCATTAGTAAACACACCATTGTAGGTAAATATGGTGTATGCGATACCAGCCAGTGAATCTCCATTAACGCTAACGTTTCCTACGTAAGCTTCAGCTTGAATTTGGCACAGGGGATTATCCAGTAATTCGAACCAAACTGCGGTTCCTTTATCAACAGGGTTGTTATGCATATCCTTTACTATTGCACCTGCCACGATACGCCATAAGCCACCGCCGATGTTTGTGCCTGTATTGAAACCACCCACAAAAGGAACTATTCCACCCTGAACCGGAGGACCAGCATGGATTACGATGTTTGTTTTTAACGAATAGACATACTTATTATTCTCGGTGCAGGAAGCGCGTATTTTTAGGATACCAGAAGCGGTTCCGCTGTTTACCGAGATCTGAGCTTCACCACCATTAGATACAACCAATACAGAATCCTCAATGGGAGCATTGTTA
>JAVEUB010000044.1:0-13259 GCA_034005785.1 Cloacimonas sp. (SeqCode)
ATATTCTTCATACGCTTCTGGTTCGTAGTAGGTGATCAAGAAATAGTTGCGAGCCATCATTTCCTGACGATCGTTAAAGAAATCGCTACTAATATAATCTTGCACCGCCTGATATTGTTCTTTGGGCATGCCATAAGGCACATCTGCATAGGTCTGCGCATAGTGCATGTAATTGTTTATCTGACGATCAACTTCTTTATTGGTCTCTAAATACGCATAGAAGGACATGATATCAATCCCCAGCATCGTTGCGCCGCGAGTTGTTTGTCCCAAAAGCAATTCTCCGCTACCAGGAACTGCCAGAGATGCTATTGAATAGCTGATCTTGGGCAGTGCCAAAAGCGGCAAACTTAAGCCGAGGATTAAGGCACAAAGGGCTATAAGCTTTACATTTGCCATTTTAAACCCAGCATAGGAGTTAAATTACCGAAAGGTACTGCGGCATAAAAGTTCATCTGTGGTACTGCTTGCGAAATTGAGAGCCTATTGCGTTTGTGGGTAAGTCTTACGGCATCAAGTCCGCTAACGATGTGGTTAAACGCAAGGCCAAAGGTAAAGGTGCGGGCGATTGCATATTCAGCTTTCGCATCGTTACGCATCTTGATGTATTCTTGGCGCATAGGGCTGGCATCCGCGGAACTTGGGTTTACGGCAGTTGCAGTGTCACTACCCCATAGCGGGAAATTACCTCTCCAACGGGCATTCGGGCTTGTGCTTGTGCCATCAAAACTCCAGTGAGGGTCGGAAAAGTTGCCTGATTCGTCAGCAGCAAAACGATAATACCAATCTACCCAACCCAAAACATAGTGTGGATACTTGCCGATATCTTCGTAAAAATGTTGAGAATTATTATTATCCAGCCTGAAGTAACCATTATCGTAAATATCAACCGCATTGATCCCCTTTAGTATCTCTTGCACTTGGTTTTGGAAAGCACGGTTATAGCGGGTTCCTGTTTTCACAGTGCCATCATTGGTGATATACGTAACAATTTCTCCTGTGGCATATTTTTCGAAAGCATCAGTTTTGTCGTTTCCACGGCCGGTATAATAGATCAATCCTCCAATCATAGAAAGCTCGATAACTGGGAAAATATAGGTGGTAATAGAGCTTTTATCGGCATAAAATTGCCCCGCTCCTGGAACCAGCAAGGACATAGCCATCGCCAAACGAGCATCTTTCTTTTGGTAATTCACTTGGATCAGATCGTTTGTAAGCAGCGAATCTCCTGGAGTGATGGACTTTTCCTTTTGGGGCTGTTCGTAAAGCCATTGGTCAATATCGCTGCTCTTGCCTTGAGCAAATAGCGCAAGGACAAAAGAAAGTGTAACGCAGAGTAGAATAAACTTTTTCATAATTCTTTCCTCATGGTAAGTGGTGAGTGGTGTTAGCATAATCTTACTTCTCAACAGCAAACTTCAAGCGTTTATACTTGCCGTTGTTTTCCAAACTGATGAGATAGACACCGGAGCTTAATTTCCCTGTGGCAAGCTCTACATCACGAGGGTTATTTCCCGAAGCTGGGATGGTTTGTGATGTTACCAGCGTACCGGAGATATCAAAGATGCGCAACTGTGATTCACCGCTGGCGTTAGCTAAGTGCAAGCGATAATACGAGCCGCGTACAGGATTGGGATATACATATAGATCCAGGTTCGTGTCACTAACGGTTTCATCGATAAAGGGAGCTTTCATGTTTCCGCTTCCTCCATTGCGATAACCAGCAAATAGTATAGGGTTTTGGCTTAGAAACTCAAGCGAGTGGATGTATAACCTTCCAGCATTATCAGGATAATACCAGTACAGCGTATTGGTCGGTTCGTGGTAATACAGGTAATCCTGCTTGGCAGAGTTTTTATAGCTTAGCGATAGCTCCGGAACAATCTTGGCAGAGGCATCTACAGCGATGTAACCTTTGTTTTCCAGGGGGTAGTAAAGCAGGTCTTTGTTTTGCAAGTGAAGCGCCATAGGGCTTTCCCAGGTAGAGATAGCATCGGGTGAAGTAATAGGATAACCACCAATCAGCGTGCCATCTGCCTTTACAGCATAAAGCCGCTTGCCAATTCCAAAGAACACTACAGGCGAGATCTGCCCTAAAGGAGATAAAGCTATTTGCCCCGGTAAATCTGAACTGTGGTTTACAAATATCCGCTCGAGCCTGCCGCCTGTGATCCTATATAAATTCCCTGCGTCGGACATCAAAAAAATGATATTGTGTTCGTTATCAGGGCTGGAGTAAAGCAATGGTTCATGGCTGCCAAAAGCTTCAGGAAGTATATATTCTTCAATCACTTGCAGGTTGTTTATATCCATACATTTTAGGTATTGCTTTCCCAGCACAACTAATTTGTCATCACTACCAGCTATGCGCATCGCTCCGCTTAAATCCACAAAGAGATCAACCACGAAATTATGCAGGCGATATACGCAAGACTCGGTAGTTACAAAAACATTATTCCCAATGCTAAGCGGAACTGAATTGAGGGGATCAGGGAAGGTAATCAACTGCGAGTTTAGCTCTACATTGGAGAAATCCCAAAACCGGACTATATTCTCATGCACGGTTACCAGTTCGTAAACCCCATCATTGTTGTTATCTGCTTTCTGGGGCGGGAAAATATATGGTTCATATACCCCATGGAAATCACCCATAAGGTCTTGCCAAGCTCCATCAGTATAGCTGAGGAGATTTATATCACCAAGATGCAGTGCCGGTAAATCAAAAGCACTAAAGCCAGAATTGATCACATCGCTGGTGATTAAAGAGGGAGAGTTAAAGTTTTCCACCTGGGTAGAAGTAAAAAATCCTGAGCAAAGGCTAAAACTCATTGTTGCGGAGGGGTTGCCAATTTGTTTGAGTCCGAAAAGCCCAGCCACCCCATAGCTATCAAATAGAGGGGGTGCGCTGGCAGCGGTTAGCTCCGGCTTCCAGGCTTCTTGTGCCCAGTTTACAAAGCTGCCATTGATATCTAAGATTGGCTTGCGGGCATGAAAATACTCGTAAGGTGTGCCAGTCCAGTAACGCGAATAATTGGATCCCAGATCGTTAAGTCCATCAGCTTCGATAACCGAAACTCCGCGGTGTAAGAAATCGGTATTAATCGTGTTACTATCATAGTTGCTTGCCCAGCTACCATCCGAAAAAGTTTGGCCTTCATCGTAGATTATGGCTTCATTAATATGCCATACCAGAATGCCACCACCCACGGCAGAACCATCGGCTTTTTGAAAGGAGGGCAGCAAGTAGTCGTATTCATAAGTAGCGGGATTTGTGGGATCATCCAGGGGTGTGGGGTATAGGATTACCCTGCCATCAAGTGCGCTAAACACAGCAGTTCCGCCATCAGAATCAGGATCAACGCTGCGGTTTTCCACGAGGATGTACTCTTTTTCGTTCAGGGGTATCTTATATGTATGGGGAGTATAAATGGGTCCTGTTTGTTTTGCCGAAATGCTCTGCAAGTTTAAGGAGCTGAACAAATCAAGCTCGGGAAACTCCTTTAGAAAGCCCTTGCTGCGATAAAAATCACCAAACATCAGGTTGCGCGAAAAAGCTCCGGGTAAGGTGGGTAGTGCTCCCTCTACCAAAACCAGGCTACCATCGGGAAGGTTATCCACCAAAATGCCCGAACCACCACTATCCATAATATCGAACACACCTACCATTGGGCGGTAGTTCGCTACGTTGTATAAATCCACCATCCCCAAAGAATGGCCAAATTCGTGCGCTATTACGGAGTTTAAAGCACCATAGCCGCTATACACTGCCACGGCATCAGAATCATCAATTTGGAAATCCTGCGAAATTGTGGCGGGCACATTACAGGCATGAGAGATAAGGATTGCGCCACCATCCACCACAGCTTCCTTGCCGCTGGTAACATTGATGTAGAAGGAAGGAATGTCAGAGGGTGTATCACTAAATATATCATGTTGCCAGTCCGAGCCGGCATGGATAATCATATAATGGGCATAGCTGCCAAAATCAATATCCGGATCGTCATAATCGGCAATCTCGAAAGAAGCCTTGAAATACTCTTCCATCCGTGATACAAAAAGCTCTCCACTTGCTCCCGCAGGGTTGTAGTAGCCCATGGAGTTTGGTAGGGTATAGGCAGGTTTATCTTTGGGATAAACATCGTATTCCAGTTGGAATGATTCAGCGGAAACTGCGCGGTAATAGTACTTCATAGCTTCCAGATTGGTCTCAAAATAGTTACGGTTATGCGGAGGCGAACCAATTGAATATAAATAGGTAGGATCTGGTTCAAGGGCAAACTTGCCATTACCCGTAGTATTGGTGTCGTCAGGGCTTTCCAGCGGGAAATCTACCAAAATCACCAGTAAACGTTCAAAATTGGGATCTGTTCGCTTAGCGGTTCGGGTTTTGGAGATGGCATCTGTTTGCGATAGTAACTCTGCGTATGGGTGTTTTTTTGCTTGTGAATACTGGCTACCCTTACGCAGCAACATTTTCTGCCCAAAGAGCATCGTTGTAAGCAGGCACAACAGGAGGAGAAGCTTATATTTCTTCATTTAACACAACTTATCCAAAGTCCCCGACCTTGTGAATCGGGGACTTTGAAATTATACATTACTTGGTTTAAAACTCGAAGCCAAGCGAGAAGATTTTGTTGTAATCTACCAATCCACCGCCAGGTACCATAGCATAATCTGCCGAAAGTTTGTAGCGGTTATCGAACTTATATTGCACACCAAGCCCAAAACTGGGGCCGGTTACTTCACCCGCTGTGTCGGCATAATAACCTCCACGCAATGAAATCAACTGTAAATAGGTATATTCAGCTCCGGCACCATAGATGGTTTCATCAAAGTGTTTCCAGCCAGTAACAAAGCGTCTCAAGAGGGAATCCTCATTAGCCAGTATTTTACTTGCTTCACCCGTAACGACTAATCGGTTCATGGGATTATCGAAAAACTTGTATGCAAGACCAGTACGGAAAGTCATGGGAGAAGGATCGGCTTGGCTTTGATCCACATAAGTTACGTCAGGACCAATGTTTTGCATTACTATCGAACCATCAAGATTGGGAACGAGGATATCCTTGAATTTAGCACCCAGATCAAAGTTAAAGGTAAAAGCGCTACCATCTGCTTCTGTCAACGATACGGAAGGTGCCAGATACGAATACACCAGTTTGAAGTTGCCACCTACACCGATTTTATCTGGAACAAGCTCGTAACTGTAGCCCATGGCACCGGAGACGTCAAAGCTGTGAAAATCACCTTCAGATTCGCCCATACTGTTCATTTTAGGCTGGGTACCCGCATCCATCCAAATGATATGAGCGCTAACGTTACCTATACCATAAAAGTACTGGTTCCAGCCCAAATATTCATAGAACATATCTTCCAAACCAGAACCTGCCATCCAGGGAATGTGCGTTCCGGCTAACTGTGTATCACGGTTAAAAGCGGTGGCACCAGGATTCCACCACATGGCATAGGCATCATCAGCAACAGCCGAATAAGATCGTCCCATGGCATTTGCCCGGGCTCCTGGCTCAAAGGTTAAGAAAAGCAGTGCTCCTTGAGAGATTCCTGCCAAAGCAAGCGGTGCTACGAGCATCAGCACAAGGCTGAGGACAATTATATGGTATTTGAACATTATACCTCCATGGGTGTTAGGGATATATCTTTCAGGTTACTGAAATATCGCCTGAACAGGGTGACCTATTTATACAATCTAATCTGTATGTCGCGAAAACCAATTAGATTATGCCTATTTAACAGCTTCACAAAAGGATTGCCATGATTAGCAATAAAGCTCCGCTTTCTCCTATAATTATTGGTGCCGAAGGCCGGAATCGAACCGGCATGGACCGAAGTCCGGTGGATTTTGAGTCCACTGCGTCTACCTATTTCACCACTTCGGCACGTTAAGAGTTCACAATTTACAAGGTGCATTCCTTGTCAAGAAAAAAGGCTTGGTGCATTGCGGCTTTCATGATCATTTGTTCATTTTCTTCCACAAATGGGGAGTTGAGAGTGGTGATTGCAAGGTGCAGAGCTATCTTGTTTGGTTTCAAAGATAGGTGTAGTTTCATGAGCTGATTCTTAACCACAGAGAACAGCAGAGAATAAAAAAAGAGAAACATCCACGAAAACTGCGTTCCCCTACTGATTAATGAAAATATACCAACTGAAGTGCTTGTGCGAAAACCCTTGTCATCCCGCGGAGGAGCTTGTGTGAAAACTGCAAAACCTTCTGTCATTCCCGCGGAGGCGGGAATCCAGCCCTGATAAATCCCGGCAGGGATGATATTAATTAGCCACCGAAGGCACCGAAAACACCGAAACTCCTTGTCATTCCCGCGGAGGCGGGAATCCAGCCCTGATGAATTTCATTAGGGATGAAACTATTAACATATTGCAATTTATACATATATCTACCGTTCTTTCAGACCTTATAAATGGGCTGGATACCCGCCTCCGCGGGTATGACAAGAGTTTTCGCACAAGCTCCTCCGCAGGAATGACAAGCGTTTTCGCACAAGCTCCTCCGCGGGAATACCAGAAGGTTATAGGGTTTTCTCTCTCAAGCTCTGAACTCGGTGTTCCAGGCTGCCATTTGGCACAGCTAACCAGTTAAACTATTTAACTTGCTAACCCTGTCACCTAACATCTGTCAACTTCCAGCAAAGTACTTGGCTATCTTTTTCATTTCCGTAGGGATGTCTATATGATGGGGGCATTTAGGTATGCAAGCACCGCATTGGATACATTTATCAGCTCTGCTTTCTTCGGGGATAAACATTTCATATTCTTTAGCGTGACGCTCCTGATCTTCGAACATTACGGCTTCGTTGTATGTGCCAAAGATAGCTGGAATGGCAACTTTCTGGGGGCAAGGCATGCAGTAGCGGCATTCGGAGCATAGGATGGGAATGCGTTTGATGTACTCGCGCCGTACTTTAGCATACAAGCGCAGTTCAGATTCGCTTAGCTCATTGGGAGGGCAAATTTCGGCGAAATGGCTGTTTTCCTGAACATGCTGCATTGTGCTCATGCCGCTAAGCAGCACTGTGCATCCTTCCAAATTCCACACCCAGCGTTCAGCTCTTTCCAGGCTGCTCTGTTGTTTCTTGCTTTTGTCCCACAGCGCTTTAACCGTATCTGGAATAGGGCTGATAAGCTTGCCTCCGCGTAATGGTTCCATAGCTATTATACCCATATTACGTGAGACAGCCAAACGGTATCCTCTAATTCCTGCCTGGTACTGAGTATCCAGATAATTCAGCATGATTTGGCAAAAGTCCCATTCATAAGCCAGGACAATTTTTCGAAAGGTGGGATAATCATCGTGGAAAGAAAAGCCAATATGGCGGATTTTGCCTTTAATCTTTGCCTCTTCCAGCCAGCTAAGCACACCCAAATCTTTCAGGTTTTTCCAGGTGTTCTTGTTCAAAGCATGTAGCAGGTAATAATCTATGTAATCTGTCTGTAGGCGTTCCATTTGCTTATTTAGGTAGTCATTCATATCCTCTCTGGTCTTAATCAGCCAGCAGGGGAGCTTTGTCGCCACAAAGACCTTTTTACGGTCTATCTGCTGCAAAAAGCGTCCCAGAAAGGGTTCACTGTCTCCACTGTGATAGGGCCAGGCGGTGTCGTAATAGTTCACGCCATTTTCGTATGCCTGGTGCAGCATAGCCATCGCTTGCGGTTCGTCTATTTTCCCTTCGGGCAAAGTGGGAAATCTCATACAGCCGAAGCCAAGGGCGGAAAGTTGGTCATGGGAGTGGGGCATTTTGCGGTATTGCATCTGTATCCTCCTGATGAAAATAATTATAGATTAGTTCAGCGGTTTTGGTGCCTATGCCTTTGATCTCGCACAGGTTGCTAATCTCTGCATCACGAATTTTATCTACACTGCCAAGCGCGGTTAGTAGCAGAAACATGGTCTGCTCGCCAATACCTGGTATGGCTTGTAACTCGCTTTGCAGCGTGCGTTTAGAGCGGCGACTGCGGTGAAAAGTGATGGCAAAACGGTGTGCTTCATCGCGGATAGTTATCAGCAGCCTTAACGCTGATGACGAGCGTGGTAAAATAAGCGATTCAGTAGCTTGAGGCACAAAGATTTCCTCTACTCGCTTAGCCAAAGAGATAAGCTGAATGTCCGCATAGGGAGATTGGCTTAGCACTTCCAGGCTTGCCGAAAGTTGTCCCTTGCCACCATCGATGATGAACAGATCGGGCATTATATTTGGGTCTTTCTCTATTTCCAGAAAAAAACGGGATAGCGTTTCTTGCATAGCTGCGAAATCGTTCTGCGTAGTGATAGTGCGGATGATGAAGTGGCGGTAGAATTTCTTCTTGCTTTTGCCATTTTCAAAGAATACAGCCGATGATACAGTATCGGTGCCCTGAATCGTAGAGATATCCATGCACACGATCTTGCGCGGAAGCTTTTGCATACCAAGCACATCCTTCAATTCCTGAATGGGGAAGATGGTGCGATTGGCTTTGCGTAGATGAGCCAGCTTGGCTTCTTCCACCAGATGGAATGCATTGCGCTTCGCCATGGCTATCAGCTTGGTTTTTTCTCCACGCTGAGGCAGGAATAATCTGTTCCCCAGCCAGGTGTTCAGTTTCTCATAATCTAAAGGCTCAAAAGGTAGAAGTATCTCTTCCGGAAGCTCTTCACGCTCAGTATAATAAAGCTGCAAGAAGGAAGCTAAGATGCTTTCCCGCGGCTCATGTTCCAAATTCGTGAGGGGGTAATTCTCTTGATTCACGATTGCCCCGTCCTTCATCTTAAGGATTACGCAGATAGCCAGGCGCTCTTCCTGATACAAGCCTACGATGTCGATATTCCGTCCATCGGCATAGAGCACAGATTGCCGTTTCTGAATCTTTTGAATCGCCACAATGCGATCTCGCAATTTAGCTGCTTCTTCAAATTTCAAGGTGGCTGAGGCAAGCTGCATCTCGGTGCGCAGCTCGTCCAAAATCTCTTGATAGCTCCCGCCGAAAAAACGCAGTAAACGATTCACGTTCAAAGCGTAATCGCTCTGCGAGATAAAGCCCACACAGGGTGCAGGACACTTACCAAGCTGGTAATTGATGCACGGTTGCTTATATTTGATGCGCGGAATATTGCGATTGCAAGTGCGGATGGGGAAAACCCATTCGAAACTTCGCAAAGTGCGGCGCAGCGCGCGCACATCGGTATATGGTCCGAAATACTTAGAGCCATCTTTGATAGGATCACGGCTCACAAATATCCGCGGAAAGGGTTCTGCCACAGTTATCTTCACAAATGGATAGCTTTTATCGTCCTTCAGCATGATATTGTACTTGGGGCGATGCTGCTTGATCAACGTTGCTTCAAGCAAGAATGCATCTTCTTCGCTATTGGTGATAATGTAATCCAGATCGGCTATATGTTTTATAAGTTGCTCTGTTTTGGGGTCTTTGGGCATGAGATTCAGATAGCTTTTTATGCGGTTATTAAGGTTCGATGCCTTGCCCACATAGATAATCTCGGTATTTTTATCCTTCCACAGATAAACCCCAGGCTGCTCTGGCAGGAAACGTATTTTCTCAGTTATCTCCTGTGTAGGCGCTTCCATAAGCTTGTCCCAGTGGTAGATAGGTAATCCAGTTTTAGCAATAGGCCAAAAGCATAAAACACCATGAACGCAAGCAGTGAGATCACGCCATCCCTGATCAGTAGGTGGATTCTGCCATCTGTGGGGTATAGTTTTTTAGCTGTAATAATTAGGAAATATAGCACAACGCAGATTAGAACGGTCTTAAGTATGTTATAAAACAACCCTTTAAAGCTGATATCGGGGAGCTTTTTATGGATCAAAACAAGCAAGGTTAGGTAATTCACCATTGCGGTAATAGAGGTGGACAAAGCCAAGCCCCGATGCGCCATAAACTGCATCAGGATAAAGTTTAAGGTGATGTTTAGCGCAACCATTGCACCCGCTATTTGCATGGGTGTTTTGGTATCCTTATTGGCGTAAAACAGTGGCGTTACTGTTTGCGTAAGGCTGTAAAACACCAAGCCCAGGCTGTAGAATACCAAAGCTTGTGAAGTCATCAGCGAGGCTTTGCTATCAAAAGCACCGCTTTCGAACAAGATACGCACAAAATCCTTGCCCAAAGCAATAATCAGCGTGGTGATGGGCAACATCAAGTACGTTAGGCTAAGTGCGGTAAAACGCATACTTTCAGAGAGTTGGCTATATTCCTTATTGGTAACATGGCGCGAATATAAAGGCAAAACAGCCGTTCCCGCCGAGATGGCAAAGATTCCCAAAGGTAACTGCATCAAGCGGTTACCAAAGCCCAAGGCAGTTATAGAGCCAATAGGCAAAAACGAAGCCATCAAGCTATCTGCGATCAGATTGATTTCCCTAATGCCAATGCCAATCATAGAGGGAATAAAGCGTCTCCACAGTTGAGAGATAGCTTCCGAGCCAAAGTTCAGATACAATTTCCAATGGTAGCCCACCTTTTTCAGGTAGGGCAGATTGATAATCGTCTGTAAAAAACCACCCAGAATAACGCCCCAAGCTGCCCAGGTAACCAAGGCTTCCCCGCTTAAGCCATAAAAATAAGCAGGGATAATGAGGGTGAGGATCATACCAATATTTAGTAGCGCTGAGGACAAACCGGTCATGAAGAAATAATCGTGCGAATTGAGGATGGCGATGAAGGTGGACGACAGCCCTATAAAGAACAAATAGGGGAAAATGATGCGCGTTAGCTTGATGGCGATAATACTGGTGGCAGGATTTAAGCCTGGATACAGCGCTTTCACGATCAGCGGCGCAAAGATCATCCCCGCAAGGGTTAACACGGACAGAATAAGTGTGAGGATACTAAGCATATTTATGGCGAAATCTATTTGCCCATTTTGCCCTTTCTTGATGCCAATCTCGTTGTAGATGGGCACAAAAGCGGTTGATAAAGCCCCTTCGCCAAACAACCTACGCAGTAAATTTGGGATGTTGTTGCCCACATTGAAGGCATCATTCAAGATGCTCGTGCCAAAGAAATATGCCATCACTTGATCGCGCACTAAGCCCAGAATGCGGCTAAGGAAAATTGCAATTGACATCATACTGATGTTTTTTGCCAGCTTTCTTTGGCTCATATCACACTGCGATGAAAGACTTTGTGTTAATAAACAGATTTATCATAATAAGGTTTTGGTTCACATTGCCCTTCAATTTACGGTTCAGGTCTTCCAGAAACAGCAAGTAATCGTGCAATTTATCATCAAGATTTGGGCTGCTGGACGATATCTGAGCAAGCATTTCCAGCTTGTCCACATTGGTAATCTCGATGGTCTGGGAGATCGTTAACAGTGCCAAATCTCCGGCAATAATGCGCATATATTTCAGTAAATCGCCAAGCTGATCTTTGTTCAGCAGTTCCTTATTCTTCTCCAAGAGAGCGATGAAGGCAAGATCGTCGCCTTTAGCAGCCTGCCTGAACAATTCAAATGCCCAGTCTCGCGAAACAGAATTGCTATCTGAAGCGATGCGAATAGCTGTTTTCAAGTTCCCAGCGCTTATTCTGGCTGCGGTTCTGGCGATGGCGTTGGCTATCTCAAATTTGGTGGTGAGGATTTCTTCCACTACCCCGCGGGATAAGGGTTTAAAGTAAACTGGCTGTGTGCGGGACAGAATAGTGGGCAGAATCATAGGTAAACGTTCAGTGATCAGCATAATCACCGTGTTATCGGGCGGTTCTTCCAGTGTTTTCAGGAAGGCATTAGCTGTTGCAAGGTTAAGCTGATCAGCATTTTCGATTATAACAATGCGATAATTTGCCTCGTGGATGGATAGTTCCAGCCGCTTTATAAGCAAGGTGATGCTTTCTTTGCGGATTTCGGTGCTTTCTTTGAAAAAATAGTCCTGCCAGGGCGTGTTAATTTTATTCTGAATATAGGCCTGATACTGTTTCAGCATATCTGTTTTTTTTATCTCACCATCTGTACTCAGCTCAAGATTGGGAGTGGGGAAGATGTAAATGAGGTCTGGGTGTTCAAGCATCAAGAATTTATGGCAGGAAGCGCATACACCGCAAGGTTTTAGCTCGGAAGTGGCATAGCAATTTACCGCCATCCCAAAATATAGTGCGGTCATAAACTTACCCACTCCATCACTCCCGTGAAACAGGTAGGCTTGAGAAATGCGCCTGTTTTCTATGGCTTTGCGCAAGAGATCAATGGTGTGATCCTGACCCTTTATATTACGAAACATCTTATACTATGGTAATCTTGCTGCGTCCTGCTTCATCGCTGATGCTATGAGCAAAGACTTTTTTAACATAAGGGCTTACGAAGTCTTCGGCTAAAATATCATAAACTAACATATCGTGATATTCGCCCGCCATGAACATATATTTGCGGCGTGTTCCCAAATATTTGAACCCTACCTTTTCGTAGCTGCGGGTTGCGCGTTTGTTGTAGGCACACACTTCCAGGCTGATATTGTTCAGGTTCAAAATGTTAAAGGCAAAATCGAGCATCAAAGCGGTGGCTTCGGTGCCAATGCCCTGATTCCAAAAAGTCTTTTCGCCGATAAAGATGCCAAAGGTAGCGTGGCGGTGCACATCAGACAAGTTGTGTAATCCACAGTTTCCGATAACCTTGTTCGTATCCTTTTCGATGATGGCAAACACGGTGCTATGTTCCATCATGTGTTGCAGGGATTTACGTTCTTTATCCTGATCCAGCACAGTGGCGGAAAACAGCATAAACTGCCCTATTTCCATGTCGTTCACCCATTCTGTGTATTTCTCTACGTCTTCGATAGATATCGGCGACAGATAGCACTTTTCTCCCACAAGCTTACGAAAGTATTTCATTGTAGCTCCTTATTTCTAAGCCTCAAACGCATATCACTTTTATGCATACGGGAATGTTTTCAAAAACTGTGTCTTGTGTCAAGAAGATTCGCTTTTGGGAGTTTAACATCGCTCCGTAGGGGAGCATTGCGTGCTCCCCAACACCCTATCTTCCATACGACTCGCATTCTTTACTGTATTCGCCCACCCGAACCCAAGCTGAACTAACATCAAGAAGAGTAGCGGTTTGTATTTTTGGGTGATATGCACAATTGTAAGCAAGCAGGAAGAGCCAATTTATCATACTTTGTCAGAAACTTAGGCTTGGCATCCGAGACTGATCAGCAAGAGTGCTATTATTTTCATAAACTTAGCTGTTACGAATAGCGAATAAGTGGGCGAACGATGAAGTAACTACCCCAATTGCG
>JAVEUB010000310.1:0-3197 GCA_034005785.1 Cloacimonas sp. (SeqCode)
GCTCTTCCGATCTATTCGAGCCTTTTGCCAATCCTTTCCGCGTGTACGAGCTGTATCGTGATGTGGATGCCTTCCTTGCGGTAGCCGATAATGGAGCAGATTTCTATTGCTTCAATTCCCGTGGCTACTGGAAAGAATCGGACGATGTGCTGGAGGCTATCCCCTTAAAAACTTCCCTTACTCTGCAAACAGCCTTGCTTACAGACCAGATTGTCTGGGAACCATGGAAAGCCTTGCCGGGTGCTTTTATCCCTACCCGCGAGTCTATTGAAGCTATCCTGCCCGGTTATTACGATAAGTATGATCCCGAGCTAAGGGCAAATAAAGATAAGTACCTTGCTTTACTTGCCGATAGATTCAAACAACGCCGTGATTTCCTATTGAACAGCGATCTGAAAGAAAAGCCCGAAACACAGATCAAGCTGGTAGAAGCGCTAAGCGTAAAGGTATAAATAGTAAAAATTGTAAACAAAGTACAGGCGGGATTATCCTCTGTTTGATAGATAATCCCGCCTTTCTATAAAGAGTCACTTAATTCTGCAAATAGCGTTCGCTTGGACAAAATAGATAAGCCGATGAGAGCAAATAGTATCTGAAAAGCTCAGCCCGGCTCAGCAAAAAATCCTCAACAGAAAAGGGAAAGAACTGGGAATCAGAAGAGGATGAGTGGTAAAATAGATTATTCTATTTTAGTACTGCCAGCTTAACAGTTTGCTTGTCTCTTTTCCCGGTTATGGTGGCAAAATATAGTCCATTAGCCAGTTTTTTACCAGAATCGTCCGCTCCATTCCATTGCAGATTGTGCATACCAGCCGACAAACAGCCATCGAATAAACAGCAAACTTTTTGCCCCTTGATGTTGTAAATGCTAATTTTAACCTCATCTGACTTAGATAGTTTTAATGATATTCTGGTATTAGCAGAAAATGGATTCGGATAGCAGGTGGCTTTTTGAATCAAGGGAACTGTTTCATCGCACACCTCAACTGCTGAGAGATGCGTATAGATGAAGGCTGTGATTGCATCTACATTGGCATCCGTCTGGAAGGCTGAACCGCCATGCCCTGCTCCTTGAACAACCTGATAAATAGCATTTTCTGCACCCAAGACAGCCGCCAAAACGTTGCGCAGATTTTCGGTTTGGAGCATCGGAATATTGGTATCAATAGTACCATGCTGCCCATAAAATGCTGCATCACCGGGACCTGCATACTGCATAGCATTAGCTTTATTGGTTTGCACCGGAACCGTTTGGATGGGTGCTCCAATAAGTTTTGATTCTGGTGAAGTGGCAGCATTGGTATTTATCGTAAATCCCTGAGCCGCAGCTTGAGCATCCATAGTTAAAAACTCTATTGGGCCAAACCAATCTACACAAACCTGAACCGCACTGGAAAACTGCGAATTACCCAGATCACTTCCTTCCAATTCCTCAATCCCATAGGTAGTTCCCAATAGTGATGCCAGGCATCCACCTGCTGAAGCTCCCCAGGATGCGAATCTGCTTGTATCTAAACTGTAGGTGGCTGCATTTGCTCTCAAGAATCTCACGGCTGCTTTACAATCATGAATCTGAGCAGGGTAAATTGCTTCTGAACTGAAGCGGTAGTTTATGGATGCAACTGCAAAACCTCTGCTTGTCAGCTTGTTTATCATGGTTACTTCGGAGGCATCAGCCTTATCTCCCATCAAAAATGCCCCGCCATGTATCCATACGATTACAGGATAAGGGCTTATACCGCTTGCTGGAATATACAAATCCAGCTTCTGCTTGTTGGAAATAGTAGCGTAAACCAAATTAGAGTAAGTGGTTCTATCTGGTTGCAAGGAAGATTCTTTTTCTCCTGTAATAGTACCTGCCGTAATAAATAGAGGTACCAAACAGGAAACCAGAATCAAGGTAACGGATAAAATGAAATTCTTCATTTTGATCTCCTTTTTCTGTGTGTTTCTTCTGCTTGTTCTCGTTTGTTAAGCAGAGGGTATTAAAAAGCAATTTGTATTCCAACTCGATATCAAACTTCGGTTAATAAGACTATACCATAAACGAAAACAACGGTTTAGCCTGCATATAAAGCTCATCTTTGCTTGTAGTTATATAATACACTGCTGCATCACCGATAGAATTTGCAGCTGCCCTTGGCTTTTGTGGTAGTGATCCCACACAATGTGGGTGAGATTACTGTCTGCATTTCAATGTGGTATCTGTATTATTCATCTTTTAGAAATTTGTAGTTTTGGGGTTCGGTAGCGTCCACTTCAACATTCATTTTGCTTTAAATTTGAGGTAATTTATTTTTCCCGTTTTACCTTCTGGCAGATACCAACCCTTCAGATGCACCTTTCTGGTGTAAACAGGTTCTTTTTCCAAGGCGGGTGGTTTTTTATTAGGCCAGGCTTTCACCAGTTTCCAGTCCTTGGTTCCTTCTTCCAAGCCAAGCTCAGCCTTTGTGCAGTTTCCATTTAGGTAAACTAACAATGCCTCTTCTGCTTCTGTGGAAAAAGACGGTTCAACACGTTCAAAGAACCAATAGTAAACAAGAACTACTGCGCCAATTGCAAGCAGTTTAGCCATTTTATTCAACATAAGCTATCTCTCCTTTTCACGAACTATTATTATTATCTCAAAGCACCCAAATTAATGTATGCTAACAGTATGCAAGAAAATACTTGGTTGCCATAAATTCCAAGCTTGGTACAAAGATTCACTTAAATCTGCAAATAGCGCTCACTTGGACAAAATGAATAAGTCGAAGAGAGCACTGAATATCCGAAAAGCTCTTTGCAGAAAAGCATTTGGGCATTGTAAGTGTATCGGTTTTGGTATTTGCATATTTCGGAGACCCGAATTGCAACTTTCACTGACTCTTTTCACTTTCAATCTTGCAAAATTAAAGCTACGATTTTGCTTGACAGAAATTAGCAGTCTGAAATTGTGTTTGCTAATGATGCGCTTTCCGCGTATACTATTAAAGTAGATAATACAGATAAATTATGGAGGTAACCATGAAACTTAGACCTATTGAAGACCACGTTGTGGTAAAAGTGCACGTCGCAACCCAAGAAAAGACTATTGGGGGGATCATCATCCCCGATACAGCCAAAGAAAAGCCCCAAATGGCAGAAATTATTGCCGTTGGTACAGATGAAGATTTGATTAAGCTCGTAAAAGTTGGGGATAAAGTCCTCTATGGCAA
>JAVEUB010000045.1:0-13147 GCA_034005785.1 Cloacimonas sp. (SeqCode)
TTCCGATCTCTTATGGCCAGCAATACTTTGTGGATGCTAACAATGTACCGGTATTCTATTATGATAACGGCAACGCTGTAACAGCCGATAAAAACAAGATATTTAACTATATCAGCCCCACTTTGCGCTATGATGAGGATACCCTTTCCGGCGCGGAAGATTGGTTTAACAGTGAGATTTCTGCTGGTGCCCCGTATGCCATGAATTACATCAATATGGCTACTCGCACAGATGTATTGCGCGAAAAACTGATGGGTGCGCACTTGCAGCTTAATCCCTTTATCGGCACAAAGCTTGGTTTCACCGCCTATAATGCGTTGTACGATAATGCGCACTTCGTGGTGCCCACCTATAACAAGCTGCTGGAAAACTTCCTGCGCGATTCGTATTATTACACGAAGCTGGTGAAGGCCATGAATGCCGAAGTAAGCAATCTATACAGCACTTCCAATGCCGATTATTCCCGCGATTATCGCAGAGTTATTGGTTTCGATGGACAAACTGTGATTGGCAATACCTCGATTCAGGGTGAATACGCAGAATTATCGGTGGATGGCAGCGATACGAAATTGGGCGATGATCCCAAAGCATATCTGGTATCGTCTTACACTCAGTTTGAAAACCTGAACCTCATCACCATTGTCCGTAATATGGATGTGGATTTTGATAACCCCTACAGCAACAGCTTTGGCGAGCATAAACGCTTTGAAGATTCCATTCTGGAAAAGAACATTTATGCGCTAACCAACCCCACAATCTCTGATTTGTATCAGAATTCCAATCAGTCCCAGCCCGAACGTGGTGTGTATTTTGAAACCCGCTACAAGTTTAACAATTACTTCACTGTGGGCAGAAGCTATCTCGATTTGTGGGAACGCCTTACGGATGGACGCAGGAGCGCCAGACTGCAAACAGAGCTGGAATTCCGTCCCTTGTTCCAGGTAAGCATGCGCCTGCGCTATAAAAACCAGGTGAACCGCTATGATGATGACGCCGAGCGCGGAGTTTCCAAAACGAACGAATATACTCTTTCGGCTCGTACCTTCCTCTCCGCCCGTGATTATCTGGAGCTGGAATATCGCTATAATACTGTGCTTAGCCCTCCCTATACATCGCTTACCAATTCCGCGGAAGAAGGTGAGAACCATATGGCTGCGGCGATGACTCTGATGACTGGTGACTACATCGGTGTGAATTACACTCATAACTTCAACGAATCCCTAAAAGTGCAAGGCTCTTTCCTCTATTGGTTCGGGCATGGCATTTCGCATTGGGATTGGGAAGATATGGAGATAGATTTCATGGGTGAAAAAGGCTCCAAAGCCTGGGTCGCCATCACCAGTCGCATTTCTAAGAATATGTATTTGAACCTGAAATTCAGGAATAAAACCTATCAGGATAAAGAACTGCGTATCCGCTTGTATAATTTATCGGACGATCCAGCGCTACTGGACGATCCGGTTTATTTCCAAAGAGTTGAACACAGCGAAAACACCATTCGCTTAAGCCTTGATTATCGCTTCTAACGTGGAGGAAAACATGTTATCAAATAAATCAATATTACTACTCATCCTGCTCATTGTCGCTTCAGCGCTTTCTGCCTGGAGCATTACCGACAGTTATTTCGGCAACCGTTATGGCTCTTTCGATGCCCGTAGCTATGCTATGGGAAGCGCTGGAACATATAATGACATGCGTGCCTTTGGGATTGCCGATAATCCGGCTAATCTTACCCTGATGCGCAAACGTGTGGGCTTTTCTGTAAACTCTTACATTGACCGCAATCAGCAAGACCGTAGCTTTCCGCTATACAACTCCTTCGATAACTATATTGACGATGCCGTGTATGCCTCGAACATCAATAATTACGATGATTTCGCCGGAGCTGTTTACTATGCTTACCGGATGAATAATCTTAGCTTTGGCTTGGGAGCATATTACAAGCCTCTGCTAAACTTTGAAGGTGATTACACCGAAGAAATCCGCAACAACCGCAATACAGATAATGATCTCTACCCCGAAAAGATTGCCCAGAACACGATTGAAGGTTTGGGAACGCTGAATCAAACTGGTTTCGCTTTTTCCGTGGGACATGAACTTGGCGATTATACAAGCATCAATTTAGGCTTCGATTACTCTCTCTTGGATGGAGATATTACCCGCGAAAAAACCATCCGCTGGTCTGATTACTCCATAAATGCGGTGCATGCCTTGGGTGCTTACAATCTTCCTGAATTAACCGAAAAGGATGATTATAACTTGAATGGAGAGCAAATGAAAATTGGGCTTGCCATGCAGGTAACCCCCCGTTTTGGCTTTGCCGCCACCTATATTCCCAAAACCACCCTGGTGCGTAAAGGTAACTATTACTTCATGCGTGATGCCTATCGCAACACCGCCATGGACAGCCTGAATGTAGATTTTGAAGAAGATTACATTATGCCTACCGAACTGCGTTTTGGCATTGTATATAAACCCCGCAACGTGATGCGCACTGTGTTCAATATGGATATTGAATACGTAATGCAAAGCGAAATTGACGAACGCTACTCTGATACCGTTAATTTCTATGCAGGTGTAGAGCATCACATCACTAATCGTATCCCCTTCCGCATTGGGTTCCAGGCTGTTAATAGCTGGTTCTTCAATACAGAAATGGCAGATACACTAGTTGTGTATCATGCTAAGAAAGTGCTTACCCCAATGTTTACCGCAGGTAGCAGCATCGAGATTCATAAAAACCTCACTCTTGATCTTGGTTTTGGCTACACTTGGCGCGAGTATGAGGCCGTTGACATGTTCGGCGATGCCTATTACAACGATAAAACCTACACTGGTGCTTCAAGCTATGCGCTGTGGCCTAATTCTCATATCAGTCTGCAGAACCGCGGCTGGGAAAACCCCGATAAAATCCGCGAAAACAATGTATCGCTGAACGCTGGTTTATCCTTCACTTGGTAAAAAAAATGAAACGAATAATCCTGATTATAACGGTGGGGTTTTGGCTTTGTAGCCTGGCTTTTGCCGAAGACCTGAAGCTGGACATCATGTTTTCTAACGATGTTCATGGCGGCATAGACCGCGCTCAGGCAACCTTCATGAATCCAGAGTTTCCTCCTCAACTTGGGGGCGGAGGCTCAGCAGCTACATTGATTAAGCAAGTACGAGACTTAGAAAGTAATAATCGCTCCAGCCTCTTGTTGGATGCGGGTGATTTCTTTCAGGGACGCCCTGTGGGCACAATTACAGAGGGACGTGCCGTGATGGAATATATGAACGCTATTGGTTATGATGCCATGACCATTGGTAATCATGAGTTCGACATCATGCAAAAGAACCTGATTGAAACCCTTAAACTTGCCCAATTCCCTATTCTTACCTGTAACGTGATAGATACTAAAACCAACGAAATTCCAGCTTATGCCAGACCCTACATCGTGGTGGAACGTTTGGGTGTGAGAATCGGGATTATCGGTTTTACTACTACCGATACCGAAAAGATGAGCTTTCCGGAACATATAAAAAACATCAAGTTCCTCTCCGAAAAAGAAGCCGTTACCAAATGGGTGAAGATCGTGCGCGAGAAAGAAAATGTAGATTTGGTATTTGTGCTGGGTCATGCTGGTTTGCCGTATGACGTTGTGCCTACTTATCTTAGCCGCTACGATGCACAAGGAACTCCTCTTTCTGAAGAGCGCTATGCAGTTTGGGGCTATGATGCCCAGGAAATTGCCCGCGAAGTGGAAGGGATAGATTTATTCATCGGCGGTCACATGCACAAAGGCATCCCCAAACCGTGGATTGATCCCGTTACTGGAACCATGGTTATCCAGGGCTATGCCTATGGCTCGAACCTCGGCTGGATTACTCTTGATATAGATCCTGCCACAAAAACCATCAGTGGCTACGAAAGCCCTGCTATTCGTGAAGGCAGCATGATTACTCTGTTCGAAGACCAGTTTATCCCCGATGAAGAAATTGGCGATATGATTGGTAAGCAAGTAGCCATTGCCGAAAAAGGCATGGACGAAATTGTGGGTAGTGCAGGTGTATATCTATCCCGTACCAACGTGGACGCACAATCCCTGATGGGGAATACCATTGTGGATGCTATGCGTGAATCGGCAGGTGCCGATTTTTCCTTTATGAATCTGGGCGGCGTGCGTGCAGACATAAAAAGCGGACCTGTAACCTACCGCAATGTGTTCGACGTAATGCCCTTTGATAACATGGTAGTAAGTTTCAAGTGCACTGGCGAATTCCTGCGTAGGGTTATTGAAACCCGTATCGAAGGTGGACGTCATGGCATGATTGTTTCCGGTGGTAAAGTTATTTACTCCAAGAAACAGAAGAACTTCGAGCGTGTAACCAGCCTGCAGATTGCCGGAGAACCGTGGGATCCTAACCGGATTTACACAGTTGCCACTACGGATTTCCTGATGCAAGGTAATGCCGGATTGAATCTTTTGGTTCAAGTACCCGAAAAGGATATCACCTACCTTCAGGTGAATCTGCGTGATGCCATTGTTACCTACTTCAAGAAAAACAGCCCTATTCGTACTAAAATTGACGACCGCTGGAAACGCGATGACAATGCCAGACACACCGCAGAAATGATACCATGAACATTGCTATAATTGTGCACTCGCTTAGCGGGAATACCCTCAAGTTCGCTGATAGCCTGTTTAACAAGCTTACCTCCCAGGGGCACGTTGTGAATCTTACCCAGCTCGAAACCACAGTCCCCCTCAAAAGTGGCAGTGTTCACCAAAAGCTGGAAATCAACTTCACCAATCTGCCTAAGATAGATGAAGCAGAGCTTGTGCTTTTCGGCGGACCGGTTTGGGCTTTTGGCCCTTCGCCAGTGATAATTGCTGCCATGCAACAAATAGGCAATCTGAAAGGAAAAAAGGCTTTGTCCTTTGCCACAATGGGCTTCTTTTGTGCGTGGATGGGCGGAAACGCAGCTATAGCTTGGATGAATCGTACTGCTGGGACTCTGGGTGCCAAGGTATTGCCAGGAAGCATCTGCTACCAGATGCGCGGTAAACTTGATGCCCAAATTGCTGCAGAAACCGAGCGGATTGCCCAACTAATTAAGTAATAACATAACTACATATATCAAAAGAGGGTAGGTGCTAAACGCCTACCCTTTTTTGCATTTCAGGCTAATTTATACAGAAAGCAACAGTACGCTTACGAGCGAATTTGACTTAAAAATCTGCGTTACCAAACGAGCGAATTTGACTTAAATATCTGCGTTACCAAACGAGCGAATTTGACTTAAAAATCTGCGTCGTCGAGCTATGAAGATAAACGTAACTACTTTAGCAGCAGATTTTTGAGTTAAAACGCGGGCTACGAGACCATGTAATCCAAGGGGACAATGTAATCCAATGCGGCAATGTTACTGTGCAATCCGCGGTTTAACTCATAGTTTTGCCTCCAAAGACATCCTGTTTTTCTGTAGAGTTTGTGGTGCAAAACTATAAGTCAAACACGCTCCAAGGCTGGTTCATGCACACGAGCGAATTTGACTTAAAAATCTGCATCGTCGAGCTATGAAGGTAAACGCAACTACTTTAGCAGCAGATTTTTGAGTTAAAACGCGGGCTACGCTGTAACGTGAGTAATTGTCAGCTTTTGTTTCTACCATTGTCATTCCTGCCTCCGAGGCTGTGTGAAAACTCCAAAACCTTCTGTCATTCCCGCGGAGGCAGGAATCCAGCTCTGGTGAATCCCGTTAGGGATGACACAAATAAAGCATTGATAGATATATGATTATCTGCCGTTCTTACAGAACTTATAAATGGGCTGGATACCCGCCTCCGCGGGTATGACAAGCGTTTTCGCACAAGCTCCTCCGCAGTAATGATAGGAAGAAAATGGGAGAATGCCAGATAACGGATTGGGCTTGACAAATATCCGCCTGTTCTTGCAGTTGCTTAAACAAAGAAAATATTTGCAACAGGAAGAGATACATGGCTTTTGAAAACGAACTGAAGATCATCAGCAGAGGTGTGGAAGAGATCATTCCCCTGGCTGAACTCAAAGATAAATTTGCCAAATCCGCCAAAACGGGCAAACCGCTACGCATTAAATATGGCATCGATCCCACGGGTTATGATGTGCATATCGGGCATCTTGTGCCCATTCGTAAGATGCGGGAGTTTCAGGATTTGGGGCATACGGGAGTGATCATTATTGGCGATTTTACCGCTCAGATTGGTGATCCCACCGGACGTGATGAATCGCGTCCACCTTTAACCCCTGAAATGATTAAGTCCAACAGCGAAAAATACATGGAGCAGCTATATACCGTGCTGAAACCGGAACAAACTGAAGTGCGCTATCAGAGCGAATGGTTCGGTGCTATGGGTATGAGTGATGTGCTTAAAATGATGGGGAAATTCACCCTGGCACAGTTTATGGCGCATGATACCTTCCGCAATCGCTACGAACAGGGTTTGTCACTTGGTATGCACGAAATTATGTATCCAATATTGCAAGGTTACGATTCTGTGGCGATAAATAGTGACGTAGAGCTTGGCGCTACAGAGCAGAAATTCAATATTCTCTGCGGACGCGATATGCAGCGGTTTTTTGGCATGGAGCAACAGATTGCTGTGCTTTCACCCATCCTGCTTGGCACAGATGGGGTGAATAAAATGGGTAAATCGCTGAATAACTATATAGCGGTATTCGATACGCCATCTGAGAAATTTGGTAAAGTGATGTCCATCCCTGACAAGCTGATTATGAATTATTTCTGCTATGCCACAACCACTGCCGCAGAAGAACTGGATAGGATAAAAGCGGAACTTGCCAGCGGGATAAATCCCATGATTTTAAAGAAACGCCTTGCCCGTGAGATTGTGAGTTTATATCATGGTTCCGAAGCAGGCATGGAAGCGCAGGAAGCTTTTGAAAAGCTGTTTTCCCACAAAGAGATACCCATAGATATCCCTGAGTTCAGCACCTGTGACAATAGCTGCAAACTTGTTAAATTGCTGCTTGATAGTAGCTTGTGTGCCGGAAGTGGCGAAGCTAAACGCTTGATTTTGGGTGGCGGAATTAGCCTTGATGGCCAAAAGATCACTGCCATTGATGCCGAAGTAAGCATTTGCGATAATATGGTGCTACGAGCGGGGAAACGGAAATTTGTTAGAATCAGGAAGATATGATCAGTGATCCTATAATTAAACTACTGCTGAATGCGGCTATTATCGGCCTGGTATTCTATAGCATTATCGTGCATGAATTTAGCCATGCTTTTGCGGCATACTTGCTGGGAGATGATTCTGCCAAACGAGCCGGCCGCCTTACACTGAATCCGTTAAAGCACATAGACTGGTTTGGCACAGTGCTATTGCCACTGTTCCTGTATTTCACCGCCCATTTCATTTATGGCTATGCCAAACCGGTGCCCTTTAATCCCTATAATTTCAAGAACATGAAACGGGATTCCGGCTTAACTGCTTTAGCAGGCCCCGTTTCTAATATCCTGATTGCCATCGTGTTTGCCATACTGTATCATCTGGGTGCATTATCTCCCCTGATTCAGTATGTGTGTAGCTATGTAGTCTTTCTCAATCTACTGTTAGCGTTTTTTAATTTGATTCCTGTACCGCCTTTGGATGGTTCCAAGGTGTTGGGCATGGTGCTGACTGATGATGCCTATTACAAGTGGACAGCGCAGGAGAGAAAAGGGATGATGTATCTTTTCGTCTTCATCATCATCTCCAATTTACTAGGCTTAAATTTGATCGGTAAGATTGTGATGCCACCCGTTATGATGGTAATGAAACTTTTGGGCTTAGGGTAAAAAAGGGCTGGATTCCCGCCTTAAGCGGGAACGACAAATGCTCTTAACCCCTAACCCCTAACCCCTAACCCCTAACCCCTAACCACTAATAAAAAAAACATATAGGAGATACAAAATGGATCAGAGACAGATTCAACAAATGATCGAAGATAACGAGGTGAAAGCCATTGACCTGAAGTATTGTGGCTTGGATGGTAAATGGTATCACATCACCTTTCCTGCCCGCAGAATAGCCAATGTGCTGGTACGTGGCGTCCCTTTTGATGGCTCTTCCATACCCGGAATGCGCAGTGTGGAAAGTGGCGACATGGTTCTTATGCCCGATATTAGCACTGCCCAAATTGATCCCTTCTACGAAACCCCCACCCTCAGATTTATTTGCTCAATCTGCGATGCAGAAAGCCGCATCGGGGTTAAAAAAGACCCGCGCAGTGTGGCACTCAGGGCACATGACTATCTGCTGTCCACAGGTATAGCCGATAGCTCTACCTGGATTCCAGAGCTTGAATATCACCTATTCGATACCGCCCAGTTTAATTCCGACCCTTTCAGTGCCGGATATAACTTTAGCTCCAGCGAATGCAAGGATGCCCTGCCCGATGATAATGAAGACCTGGATGCCCTAAGCTTAGCTGGCGTAAAAGGTTATCACATGGACACCCCTTTCGACCAATATTATGAGGTCAGGCAAGAAATGGTGGACATCATGGAAGAACTTGGGATAAAAATCCGTTACCACCACCATGAAGTAGGATTGTCCGCACAGGAAGAAATTGAAACAGAATTGCTGGAATTCCCCAAAATTTGTGACGACGTGATGGTGATGAAAGATATCATCCGCAGAACTGCGCTTGAACATGGCCTCAGCGCCACTTTCATGCCCAAACCCGTTTACAATCACGCTGGCAATGGCATGCACTTCCACGTTATGCTGCATAAAAAAGGCAAAAACGTTTTTTACAAAAAGGGCGGTTATGCCGATTTAAGCAAAGAAGCAATCTGGTTCATTGGTGGCATTTTGAAGCATGGACGTGCCCTAACTGCTTTCACTAACCCCAGCACCAACAGCTACAAGCGTTTACTTCCCGGTTTTGAAGCACCCGTTAAGCTATTCTACGGACTCGCCAATCGCAGTGCCGCTATCCGCATCCCACGTTATGCTAATACTCCCGAAAGCAAGCGTTTTGAATTCCGCACCGGTGATGGTACCTGCAATCCCTATTTTGCCATGAGTGCAATGCTGATGGCTGGCTTGGATGGCATAAAAAACAAGATAGACCCTGCCAAGTATAACTTTGGACCCTATGACGATAACGTGTTTAACTGGAGCGAAGAAAAGAAAGCAACTCTGCTCTCGATTCCCGCAAATTTAGGCGAAGCAATGCAGGCTCTAAAAGAAGATCATGCCTTCTTACTGGAAGGTGGCGTGTTCAATGAAGAATTAATCGAAAGCCATATTGCGCTGAAACTAAAAGAAAACGAGGCTGTATCGTCCAGACCCCATCCCCATGAGATGCTGCTATACTATAATCTATAACAAAGCTTGGAACAAAAATTGCAAATCTTTGTATCTGCTCGACTAAGCATAACTTGGAGCCGTTGAGACAGGTACTTGTGTGTGCAGGTACAAAGAATTTGTAAATCCACTTGAGGAAGTGCCCATGAAAAAAATCGCCTTACTGCTACTCGTAAGTTTGCTCGCAAGCCTGGCATTTGCACAGGCTATCGAAAGCTTCAACCAATCTAATAATGCTGCCTTTATCGTAGGAGCCAGAAACTCCCGTACGATGCAGGTGGGGTTTACTCTTCCAGAGTTTTCTATAGCAGAAGAAAATATGGGCCAAGCAGTCTATTCCCGGATCACAATGCCTAATACTGGCTATGTGATGGAAAAAGGGATGCCCGAATTGCCAAACCTTACGGCTACAATAGCCGTTCCCATACGTGGAAAGGTGAGCATTGAGGTGGTATCTTCCCAACAGAGGACGCTGCAAGGCTTCTTACCATATCCTGTGCAGCAGGGTGGCGATCTGGAAAGTCCCAAAAGCTTTGTGATAAATAGCGATTATTATAGCGGTGGCTCAAACTATCCTGTTGCTGCGATTGAATATAGCGATCCCATGATCTTGCGTGATTTCCGCATCATTACAGTACAGGTGAATCCCTTTTCGTATAACGCCCAAAGCGGTGAACTAACCATCCACGAGAACATAGAATTCCAGCTCAACTTCACTGATGAAATGGGAATCAATGAGCTTGTAACCGAGCCAAACAATATTTCTTCCAGCTTTGTTAGTCTTTACGAAGGTGCAATCCTCAATTTTGCCGATTACCGCGATCGAATTGTTCCCAATTCACCTCCGCGCTATTTGCTTATTTACGGCAATAACACAGACCCACTTTTCATTAACGCTCTGAACGATTTTGTTCTGTGGAAAAGGCAAAAGGGTGCTGAGGTTATGTTAGCCAGTACTGCTGCTTCCGAAGCTGGAACATCCACTACTTCAATAAAGAATTACATCCTGGCTAAATATAACGATGTGAGTACGCGTCCTGATTATGTTATATTACTGGGTGACACCTCTGGCAGCTACACAATTCCTGCTTTTGAAGTTTCTGGTGGAGAGGGTGATTATCCATATACTCACTTAGCTGGCTCGGATACTATTGGGGATGTCTTTATGGGTCGCATTTCTGCTGAAAATTTATCCCAGCTTACTACTTTGTTTAGCAAAATCTACCTCTATGAGAGAGATATTAACATAAGTACTGCTGGTTGGCTGAATAGAATGTTGCTCGTTGGCGATTCTGCACATTCGGGTGTTTCCACGTATTACATCAATAAGTACATGAAAGAATTGTCTCTCCTGATTAATCCGAATTATACCTTCACCGAACTGTTGATGAACGGACCTACCCCAACTGCCATGAATGCCGCTATTTCTCAGGGTGTGAGCATGTTTAACTATCGTGGTTATATCAATATGAGCAGTTGGAGTCCTTCAGAATCTCTGAATAACAGTTACAAGCTTCTTCATGCAATAATTATCACATGCTCAACCGGTAACTATTCGGGTAGCACTGCTACCACAGAATCCTTTATCCGTCTGGGCACTTCAGCCTCTCCCAAAGGTGCTGTAACAGCCATTGGCATGGCTACTTCTTCTACTCACACAACTATTAATAATTGTCTCAACGGTGGTATTATAGCCGGTATCTTCAGCAGTGGCATGCGTACCATGGGCGAAGCTCTGCTTGCGGGCAAGGTTTATATGAGCCAGATTTTTGGTGTTTCTTCACCAGGTAATGTGACCAGTTTCTCTCAGTGGTGTAACCTGATGGGTGATCCTACCATGGAAGTATATGTAGGGATTCCCAATCATTTTAATGTATCAGCGCAAGCTGCACTTCCTATTGGCTTAAGTTTGTACGACGTAGCTGTGCTGGATTCTTCCAATGTTCCCGTCCAGGGAGCTGCTGTGGTTCTGAATATGGGTTCCACCATTCTTGCCCGAAGCTACACAGGTGCTGATGGTAATGCCATCCTTGTACTTCCTGCAGGAATGCTGGTAGGAACAGCCACCTTAACAATCAGCAAGCACGATTTTAAACCCCTTCAACTACCGGTGGATGTACAAGATGTTGCTACTCTGGTACCTGCTGCGATTATGATAGACGACGATACTATCGGCGTTTCAAGCGGTGATGGGAATGGCTTAGCCGGTAGCGGTGAAACCATCGAAATCCAGTTTGGGCTTACTAATACCGGAAGCGATGCTATCTCAGGTCTCACCGGCACCTTAAGCTCTAATAATCCCTATGTAACTATTGTTAATCCAAGCGTTAGCTATCCTGCTATTCCCGGTGGAGAAGTTGGCTTGAACATCAATCCTGTAGTATTACAAATTGCCCCTAACACTCCTCACGAAACTTTGCTACGCTTGCATCTTACCCTTACTGATAGCGCTATGGCAGAGTATCATGTTTCCGAGTTTATCCCTGTGGAAGCGCCCCGGATTCAATTCATGTCTTATTTGATGATTGATGCGAATAATCAAGCCCTTGATCCTGGAGAAACGGCTGAGTTAACGATTACGATCAAGAATACAGGCACAGTGGCTGTTCCCGCGGTAATGGGAAAGCTGTTTTCGCAAAACGATCTTGTGGGTGTTACCGATTTTGGTGGTGATTTTGGCGAAATCCCGGCTGGTATGCAAATCACTTGCGGTATCGACCGCTTTTCTCTTACGGCTCGCCCGGAGATATTGCCCGGAATGCTGATTCCTATGCGGCTAAAGCTATATAACGACCAGGGTTTCGAACAGTGGGTGGATTTCACCCTTACGGTTGGTCAGGTAACAGTTAATGATCCTCTGGGCCCTGATAACTATGGTTACGTAATTTACGATTGGACGGACACTGCTTATGAAAACGTGGCAACTTATAACTGGCAAGGAATCTCGCCTTCCGAAGGCGGTTTGGGAACTCCTGTAACTATAACTGATGCTTATACAACCAGCACTGAAGGTGATCAAGTGGGAGCTCATTCGCTGCAAGTAGTAAACCTACCCTTCCCCTTCCAATTCTATGGTGTGCTATACGATCAAATTACGATTTGCTCCAATGGCTTTATTGCCATGGGAGTAACGGGTAATGCCGAATTCCGTAACTACCGGATGCCAGGAGCTATGGGACCAAACCCTATGATTGCTCCCTTCTGGGATGATTTAGCTACCACAGGCGCAGGGGGAATTTATACCTGGTTCGACCGAAGCAACCAAGCATTTGTAATCCAATGGCATAATATGCTAAATGGTAAGAATGGGTCTTCGGTGGAAACTTTCCAATGCATTCTGTACGATCAAGCTGCATATCCAACCAGTTTTGGCGATGGTCCCATCAAATTCCAATACCATACTTTTAACAACGTGGATTCACAATCTGCAAACAGGCATGGTAATTATAGCACGATCGGGATTGAAGATCAAACAGGGCAAATTGGTCTGGAATATTCCTTTAACAATTTGTATCCTACAGCCGCAGCTCCGCTTAGTAGCGGAAAAGCTTTGTTCATCACCAATGTGCCGGTGTATCATGCAGAAGCCCATTTAATCGTGGAAGCCACATACGTGAACGATACCAATGGCAATAGTGTTTGCGAACCGGGAGAAACGGTGGAGCTGGGTGTGAATATCAAAAATTCCGGTAACATTACTGCTGATCTGGTTACTGCTGAAATTAGTAGTAGCAGCCCGTTTGTTACTATTAACAATCCTACTTCCTCTTACTTCCCGATTTTACCGGAGATCGGAAGAGCACACG
>JAVEUB010000311.1:0-3164 GCA_034005785.1 Cloacimonas sp. (SeqCode)
GTGTGCTCTTCCGATCTTTTTGTGGGCGAGCAAATTGCCGCTGTAGTTGCGCGTAATCCAGGAGCAGCCAAACGTGCAGCAGCATTGGTAAAGGTGGAATATGAACCCTTACCCGCTGTTCTGGATCAAATGCAAGCCATTGCAGAGGGTGCCACTTTGCTGCATCCCGAGCTGGAAACCTATCCCCATGTGCCCTGGTTTTTTCCCAAACCTGGAACCAATGTGGCGCATTGGCGCAAAACCCGTAAAGGCGATCTGGATGCAGGCTTTGCCGAGGCAGATTACATCCTGGAAGATACTTACACCGTTCCCCGTTATGCACACTGCGCCATTGAAACACATGTAGCCATTGGCAAGTTCGATTATTCCGGTCGTTTAACCGTATGGAGTTCATCCCAATCCCCTCACATTCAACGGCATTTATTTGCCGAAGCTTTGGGCTTAGGGCACAAAGACGTGCGGGTTATAGCTCCACACGTGGGTGGCGGTTTTGGTGGTAAAGCAGGTGTAACCATGGAAATAATCCCTGCTGCTTTAGCCACTAAATTGAAAGGCTATGCAGTGAAGATTCGCTACAGTCGCGAACAGGAATTCATCAATACCTATCAGCGTTTGGGCGTGGTTGCCAAGCTAAAAATGGGCGTTACCAAAGCTGGCAAAATAACCGCGCTTGATCATAAACTCTATTGGGATGCCGGTGCTTACGTGGAATACGGTGCCAACGTAGTAAACGCTGTTGGTCTGTCTGCCATTGGCCCCTATTGCATCGATAATGTCTCCATAGATTCCGTATGCATCTATACCAATCTGCCACCAGGCGGTGCATATCGCGGTTTTGGCTATTCCGAAATGCTTTTTGGCTTGGAAAGCCACGTTACGCGTGTTGCTAAAGAATTGGAAATTGACCAGATAGCCTTCCGCAGGCTTAATGCCATCAAGGCAGGTGATACCACTGCTTATGGCGTTAAAATGAACCCCAATGGCTTGCTTGAGTGCATGGATAAAGTTATCGCTGCTATCGATTGGGGCAAAAAGCCAGTTTCTTTAGACCCCAACAAGGTGATTGGACAAGGTTTTTCTTTGTTTTGGAAAGCTCCGGCAATGCCACCTAATGCCTCATCTTCGGCTTTTTTGAAGTTCAACGAAGATGCCAGCATCAATCTGATTATTTCGGGTATGGATATCGGCCAGGGCTATCAAACCGTAATGGCTCAAATTGCGGCAGAAATACTGTCTGTTCCACCCTCCAAAATCAGAGTGGAAACTCCTGATACCGATCGTAACCCCTATGAATGGCAAACGGTTGCCTCTCATATCACCTGGAGCAGTGGCAATGCCGTAAAAAAGGCTGCTATAGATGCACGCCAGCAGATATTTGAGCTGGTAGAGCGTGTGTTTAGCCTACCAATCGATGAGCTGTACCTGGAAGATGAAGCGGTTAAATGCCAAACTGATCCCACCTTTATTTTGCCACTGAAGAGCTTTGTCGTGGATGGCATTATGACCAAAGATGGCACCTTCAAAGGTGGACCAATCAACGCTCGCGGTATGTTTATGCCAGAATTTTCCTCGGCTAATGGCGATCCCGAAACCAGCCAGGGCGGGCATCCGAATGTGCATTACACAGTTGGCGCTGCTGCAATTAATCTGGAAATCGATAAAGAAACAGGTAAAATGCGCGTGCTGAAAGCTGCTTTGGCTGTTGATGCTGGAAAAGCGCTAAACCCTGATCTGGTGAATGGACAGATCACCGGCGGCCTCTTACAAGGACTTGCCACAGTGCTTTACGAAGATATGCGCTACGACGATAAAGGCAGGCTGCTAAATCCGAATTTCACCGATTACAAGATTCCTACAGCTATGGACGTGCCCGATGAAATTATCCCTATAATCGTGGAAGTAGCCCAACCGGATGGCCCTTTTGGAGCACGTGGCGTGGGAGAACATACCATGCTTCCAGCTGCTCCGATGGTTGCCAATGCTGTTGAAGATGCGCTTGGGATAAGGATTAAATCCATGCCTGTAACCGCGGAAAAAGTGGCAATGGCAGTTTTAGCAAAAGGAAAATCCGAGGATAAATAGTTAAGAATTTGAAAAGAAGAAAATAGGAACTAATAATGACAAAACCATTAACCAACGTGCGAGTGCTTGATCTCACCAGAGTTTTGGCAGGTCCATATTGCACCATGACCCTCAGCGATTTGGGCGCAGAAGTGGTAAAGGTAGAAATTCCTGTTACCGGTGATGATTCACGCGCCTTCGGCCCCTTTATCAACAGCCGTTCGCTGTATTTCCTTAGTATCAACCGAGCCAAAAAGAGCGTATCCCTGAATCTTAAAACCAAAAAAGGCAAGGAGATACTGAAAGAACTGGTAAAACTTTGCGATGTTTTGGTAGAGAACTACCGTCCCGGCACCATGGAAAAATTGGGGTTGGATTACGAAACGTTGAAGGAAATCAATCCCCGCCTCATTTATGCAGCTTCCACCGGTTTTGGACACAGCGGTCCCGATTCGCACAAACCCGCCTATGACATCCTGGCACAAGCACGGGGAGGGGTTATGAGTATCACCGGTCAAGAGGAATGCGCTCCCATCCGCGTTGGCATGTCCCTGGGGGATATTACAGCCTCGTTGTTTACTGCGATAGGCATCAATGCGGCTTTGTATCAAAGGGAAAAAACAGGTTTAGGGCAGAAGATTGATGTAGCCATGCTGGATAGCCAGGTAGCCATTCTGGAAAACGCTCTTGTGCGCTTTCAATCAGATGGTGCATCACCTCTTCCGTTGGGTAACCGCCACCCCACCATTTCTCCTTTTCAGGCTTATCAGGCAAGCGATGCCTGGTTTGTGATCGCGGTAGGTAACGACAATTTATGGAAGAGCTTTTGTACCGCTTTGGGGAAGCCTGAACTGCTTGATGATCTTAGCTTTAGCACAAACCGATTGCGAACCGAAAACATCGGACCACTAAATAGTATCTTACAACCTGCTTTTGGGGCTAAAACCGCTGCGGAATGGCTGAAGATCATGGAAAAAGCCGGCATCCCTTGCGCTCCCATAAACGATATTGAAGCGGTGATGCATGACCCGCAAGTGCTTTCTCGCAATATGATTGTGGAGGTAGAGGATCGCCTTGCTGGAACTATCAAAATTGCCGGTAAC
>JAVEUB010000312.1:0-1275 GCA_034005785.1 Cloacimonas sp. (SeqCode)
TACTTCATTTCAGGCTTGGAGTTAAAATCAAAATCAGAAGTAAAGGATATCTGTGAACAGGATATATTAGATTTCATCGGATACGCACAGCATTGTAAGGATAAGCATCATAATACCATGCGGCTCTTTTGCCGTTTTCTTTACGAGCAAAAATATATTGATGAAAACCTGGAATATATATTGACAGGTAACCGATTCCCTAAAAGGGAAAAACTACCTTCCGTGTATAGTCCTGATGAAATAAGGCAGATTGAATCTTCTGTTGAACAATCCAGCCATGTTGGCAAAAGAGATTATGCTATTTTGCTACTTGCTTCAAGACTTGGATTAAGGGCTTCCGATATCTGCAATTTGAAGTTTTCAAACATGGATTGGGATAACAACAAGATTACTCTTTCTCAATACAAAACAGGGAGGAGCATAGAACTTCCTTTATTAATCGAAATCGGAGAAGCCATTGTCAACTATCTGAAATATGCAAGACCTGTATCGAATCTTCCGGAAGTATTCCTTACAGCTTCCGCACCATACCGGCCGATGAACCACATCGGACTTACTGGAGTGATAGCCCGAATCATGCAAGGATCTAAAGTGGATATTTCCCAAAGAAAGTTTGGTCCGCATTCCATGCGACATTCTCTTGCCAGCCAACTTTTGAACAATGGAGTGTCCTTGCCTGTAATATCAGAAACACTGGGACACGTAAAAACTCAAACCACCATGGAATACCTTCGCGTAGACATGAAGAACTTGGCTAAATGCACCCTGGAAGTCCCTATTGTAAACCAGAAATTTTATGAACAGAAAGGAGGAGCATTTTATGAATGACTACATTTTCAGGAGTGTGTTTGCTCCCTATATAAATCAATTTATGGTTGCAAAGGAAACGATGGGTTTCGGCTTGATAAAATTCAGGGTAGTATTTAAAGAATTTGACCAATTTTTTATTGCGGAAAAGGTTAGTGAGCCTTTTATAACGCAATCCCTGATTGTAAAATGGAAGGCAACCCGTGTTAACGATAGCAATAGGACTATTTATGACAAATACTCCATCATCTCCCAGTTCGCAAAGTACATGAACCATCTTGGATATCCATGCTATGTAACGCGTCTGCCTAAAAGAAACTTTGAGGACTTCATCCCCTATGTGTTCTCTGATGAACAAATCCTGAATATATTCCGGGTTAGCGATTCCATTATTATGTCACAGAGAAATATGGAAAGTAAACTTTTTGCTATACCCGCACTGTTGCGACTATTATATAGTGCCGGATT
>JAVEUB010000312.1:1285-3152 GCA_034005785.1 Cloacimonas sp. (SeqCode)
TGAGTGAGGCAATTTCTCTGAAGAACAATGATATTGAACTTGAAAGGAGTCGGATTGTAATTAAAAAAACAAAGAACCAGCAACAACGCCTTATTCCAATCAACACCTCAATGGAGAGAGTACTGCGCCAATATCAGGAAGCCCGGAACAGACTTCCCTTGCTGAATACAAATGCTCCGGACTCCTACTTTTTCATTTCTCCTTCCGGACATCTATTGAGGAAAAACAATGTGTATTTTTGGTTTAAGTTTGTATTGAAACAATGTGGAATACCACACGTAGGAAAGAATCGTGGTCCCCGAGTGCATGATTTACGTCACACATGTGCAGTACATTCATTAAGAGAACAGGTAAAAACCGGAGCTGACATTTATTGCGTACTTCCCATATTGTCCGTTTTCCTGGGACACAGAACCCTTGTGGGAACAGAGCACTATGTCAGACTTACACAGGAAATGTTTCCGGATATTATAAAAATGGAACAATCCATATCTTCATTTGTCTTCCCCTCAAACCTTCAAATAACAATCGATTATGAAAAATGACTTTGCCAAACATCTCACATCATTTTTTACTGAGTTTCTTTCTGGAGAAAGGGGTGTCAGCCATAATACCATTAGGTCATACAGCAATACTTTCACGTTGTTTCTAAACTACATGGATGAAGTTGCTCTTGTGAATGCCGAGAAAATAAGATTGGAACATCTCACGAGAGATAAAATTCTCGGTTTTTTGGATTGGTTGCAAGATAACAGAAAAAACGGCAATTCCACCCGCAACCAAAGACTTGCCGCAATACACGCCTTCTGCAAATACATGCAATACGAAGATGTCATGCATCTGCAGCAATGGCAAAGTGTTATGTCAATCAAGATAAAGAAGACGGAGAGATACGGAGTTAACTATCTTTCAATTGATGCTGTAAAGTTATTGTTGGAACAAATACCACGGTCAACAAAAACAGGAAGACGGGATTTGGCAATGATAGCCCTGTTATATGACAGCGGAGCCAGAGTTCAAGAGCTGATTGACCTGACTCCATCTTCTATCCACTTGGATAAACCTTATTATATAACTCTGTTTGGAAAGGGGAGAAAAAGACGGCTAGTGCCTTTGATTGAGCAGCAAATCGTTATACTAAAAGAATACATGGCTGAAAATGGACTAGACAAGCTCGCCTGTAATCAACGCCCTCTATTCCAAAATAATCGTGGAGAAAAGTTGACAAATGCAGGTATAACCTACATTCTGAAACACTACTCCAAAAATGCCCGAATTATAAATCCTGAAATTATACCGGAGAGAATAAGCCCTCATAATTTGCGTCACAGTAAAGCGATGCACTTATTGCAAGCCGGTGTAAATCTTGTGTACATCAGAGATATGCTTGGTCATGTATCGATTCAAACAACCGAAATATATGCCCGTGCAGACTCAAAACAGAAGCGAGAAGCACTTGAAGCGGCCTATATAGATGTAATTCCTGCATCAAACGAAATACGTTCGTGGGAAAAAAGTTCAGAGTTGAAAGAATGGCTTAAAGGTCTTGGAAAGTAACATTATTATTATCCAAAGTAGTGGAGTAAAGTGTATGCAGTAATCGTTTGATTATGTAGAGATAAGAAAAATTGCTTTGGATAATATTTTACTTTGGATAAGAATAGCGAGGCATATTTTTCACAAACAAATTAATGCCCGTACCTCCATGTACTGCAAAATCATTGATTTTATATACCAATGGCATAATACGAATTAAGAGAGCTACTTGCTTTTTATAGGATTCATTCATAATCGAATAGTTCTTTAGGTATAGTTATCTTATATTCGGACAGGTAAACTCCGTTTTCAACTAGCTTTTGCTTACCTG
>JAVEUB010000313.1:0-3151 GCA_034005785.1 Cloacimonas sp. (SeqCode)
TACACAACTGAAAGAGGGAGAAAAAGGCTATATCTCACAAGATAAGATTCAGCCACCAGCGGCCGAAAACCTGATAGATTACAATCAGATTAAGCATAATGCAAAGGCGCAGATCCTGAAAAACACAGTGGTGATAAAGCTTAATGGCGGATTGGGCACCAGTATGGGGCTTTCCAAAGCGAAATCGCTGTTACCTGTAAAAGGGAATATGAATTTCCTGGATATCATCAGTAGGCAAATTCTAACTTTAAGAGCAAGCTCTGGATATGATGTGCTGCTGCTTTTTATGAACAGTTTCAATACCGATACTGACACCTTGAATTATCTGGCAAAATACCCTGATCTTGGCAAGCAAGATATACCGGTGTCCTTTTTACAAAACAAGTTTCCCCGTATCCGCAAGGATGATCTGAAGCTATACGAGAGTAAAGATAATGCTCAAATGTGGAATCCCCCCGGCCATGGTGATATTTATACAGCTCTTTCCGGTAGTGGGCTTCTGGAAAAACTGATAAGCAGTGGCTACAGGTATGCCTTTGTGTCTAATGCCGATAACCTTGGTGCTACGATGGATACCGCTATCCCGGCGTATATGGAAGAGCATAACATCCCCTTCATCATGGAAGTATGTCAACGTACAGAAATGGATAAGAAAGGGGGACACCTCAGCGAAGATCATTCGGGTCAGCTCTTACTGCGAGAAATTGCTCAATGCCCTGCAGATGAACTTGCTATGTTTCAGGATGTTGAGCTTTTTAAATACTTTAACACGAATAACTTGTGGATAGATTTAAAAGCACTGGAATGGCAGATAATCTCCTCTGAAGGCTTGCTGCTCTTGCCGCTGATTGTTAACCCCAAAACTGTGGATGGAACAGAGGTGTATCAGTTGGAAACAGCCATGGGCTCTGCGATAAGCATCTTCAAGAATGCCAAAGCTTTGCTTGTGCCCCGGCAACGTTTTGCGCCGGTGAAAAAGACTAATGACCTACTATCTGTGTGGTCGGACGTTTACGAGCTGAACGATCAATATCAGATTGTACTTAAACGCGGTTTGCAGAAAGCACCACTGATAACCCTCAATGAAAAATTCTATGGGAAAATAGCTGATTTGCAACAGCGGTTTCCTTCCGGTGCTCCTTCTTTAAGCGGATGTAAAGAATTATGGATAGATGGCGAAATTACATTTTTGGATTATGTTATCTGTGAAGGTATAGTTAAACTTACTGCTAAGGAACCGACAACTCTGAGCAATCAGCTACTTACAGGTGAAATGAGCTTTGGTTGATTTGTTTTTTTAATGCATACCCGAAATAGTAGATTTCTACTTTTTCCCAAGATTTACCCGAAGAAGGAGTTACCTTGATATCTGAATATTTATTAGGAGGCCAAAGATGGTTTCAAAAGCCACTAAGATAAGGCTGGGTGTTTTTATTGCAATAGGCTCGCTGCTTCTATTAGTTTTTGCGGGTGCTGTGGCAGGAAGCAGGCTGATTGAAAAACGGGATATATACTACATTATGTTTGAGAACTATTCTGTTAGCGGTTTGCAGGTTGGAGGCCCAGTGAACTATCAGGGCATCAAAGTGGGTAGGGTGGAAACTATTAAAATTGATCCCAAAAACGTATCGAAAATCATCCTTACGATCAGCGTTGATGCGGGAACGCCAATTAAAGCGGATACTGAAGCGGTGTTGGCGATGATGGGGATAACAGGCTTGAAAGCAGTTGAAATCCGTGGTGGAACCAACGAAGCTGCCCTGATGAAACCCAAGACCTTTATTAAAGCTGGGGTTTCGATGTTTGATGATATTAGTGTACGTGCTATATCAATAGCTGAAAAGATAGATTTGATTGCCACCAACATCCAAAGAATGACCAGTGAGGAAAACAGCAGAAATATCTCAGCAATTTTGGCTCAGACCAGCATGATTTTAGCCGATACCCACGATAATTTGTCCACAACCCTGGTAAGTATCAGCCGTATAGCCAATAATACCGCCGATCTTACAGAAGGACTGAGTAAAAACATGGATGCAATTTCTCTGAACCTTACGAAAAATATGGATAACTTAACGAATAGAACAACCACTAACATTGACGGATTATCCCAAACTTCTCAAGCCAGTTTGCGCACCCTTACCGAAACAGTAAATACTCAGCTGATAACGATCACTAACAATCTGGATAAAAACATCACTCAAATTGCTACCGAAAGCGCAGCCTTGGTGAAAGACTCTAGAATGCAGATAAACACTGTGGGGGCACATACCGATGAATTAGTGCTGGAGAGCACCCGACAGATTGTAGCCACGAGTGCCAACATTAATCGCTCTCTTGATCAGCTAAACACGATGCTCTACACTCCAGGCTTCGATAGTTTAATGGTAAATTTGGGCACTTTGGCTGGAAAGCTTGCGCAAACAGACCTGAATTCCATGGTGAAGGAACTATCCTCAACCATTCAAAAAACTGGAAACCTGGTGGCTACGTTGAACCGTTTAGTAACCCAAGGGCAGGGGAATCTGTTGGATACGCTTGATTCTTTGGCTGAAGCAAGCGAAAATTTAAATGAATTCTCAAAACAAATATCGGATACACCCTCAATTCTGTTGCGTGGAAATTAGGAGTAATGATGCAAAAACATAAACAAGCCTATATCGTCATCGGTTGGTTGTTTATCATATTCGCCCTTTCAGGGTGTTTTGGCAAAGTCGATAGATTAATCACCAACTATTATGTTCTTGATTACCAGAATTCGGGGGAAAAACTGGAACTCCGCCGTCCTGTAAATAATGGTAAGATGCTGCAAGTGCAGAACACTACTTTGTCTAAAACCTACGATCGCAATCAGATTGTGGTGAAAGAAAATTTCTACAGGGTTAGCTTTTTACAGACAGACGTTTGGGCTTCCAAGCTGCGCGATGCAATTCCTAACATTGTTGCCCAAAGGCTACGAGCTTACAATATTTTTGGGCAGATTTCGCGCGGTGAGATTATTGATAAAGTTCCCAGTTATTTTCTTGAGACTACTGTGCTGAATATAGAAAAGATTGCAGGAGCCGATCCTAAAGCTTACCTGCGGATGGAGTTTGTCTTAAGGGATTCTACAAGCCAGACTATTTTATTCACTCATCGCAACGAGCGCTAT
>JAVEUB010000314.1:0-3114 GCA_034005785.1 Cloacimonas sp. (SeqCode)
CTGTGCATTTCGTTCTTAATCTGCTGTCCCTGTGCATCTTCCCCAGCCTGGCTATGCCAGTATTGGAAAAAGTAATAGGACTGAACGATAAATCCTCCACTTTCTACAAGCAACGTGAAGAAGAAATCTACCGCTTAATGCTGAATGGATACCTCGGAGATAAGGAGCTAACATGAGAAACATATATATCCTACTAATATTATTGATCTTAGCAGCCTGCAAAGGGCCTGCAAAGCCGGATAGCTGGACAGGAAGCTTAGAAGGCAATAGCTTACGGGCTTCCAGCCTGGTAGGAGGCAAAATCTTGCAAATGACAGTGAAAGAAGGCGATATGCTGAATATCGGTGATCCAATTGCCATTATCGACAGCCGTGAACTGGAATATCAAATGGAGCAGCTTGCTGCTTCAAGGGAAGAGCTTAACGCTCAGGAAGAGATAAGTAACACGCAAATTGCGCAGGCAGAAATTGATCTGGAATATCAACAAAGCAGGCAAACCCGCACCCGCAACTTATATGAAGCAGATGTTATCCCCCTACAAAATCTTGAAGATGGCGAAATTGTGCAAACCAAAGCCAGCACCCAACTAAAAGCAGCCAAGCAAAACCTATATCTGCTGGCAGCCAAGCGCAAACAGATTGCGGCTAATGAACTTACCTTGAAAAAGAAAATAGCTGATTGCCGGATATTATCCCCGGGAAAAGGCATGGTTAGCACTTTGTACTATCGTGCAGGAGAAGTGATCCCCCCAATGGGACAAGTTTTGGAACTAACCGATACCTCCGCTCTGGAGCTAAACATATATGTTAGTGAAGCTTATCTATCACGCATCAAAATCGGTATGCCAGCCAGTTTACACCTGCCCAGCCACAGCAAAGCCATCCCTGCCACAGTAATCAGAATCAGCAATAAAGCCGAATTCACCCCTAAAACAGTGCTTACCCCAGAAAACCGCAGCGTGATGGTTTATGCAGTACGCGTGCGAGCCGAAAACCCAGATGGGATGTTAAAAGATGGCATGCCGGTGGAAGTAACTTTGCCATGAACGCTTGTAGCATCAAAGAGCTAAGCATCAGTTATGGAGAAACCCCCGCTTTGCGGAATATCAGTCTGGCAATTCCTCAGGGTGAGATTTATGGCATAATAGGGCCTGATGGAGCTGGCAAAACCACCCTGATGCGAGCACTTTGCACCCTGTTGCCTTATCAGCATGGAAGTATAGAAGTGCTTGATCTTCATACTGTTAAAGATGAAAAAAACATCCGTGCACGGCTTGGTTACATGCCACAGCGCTTTTCTTTGTATCAAGATTTATCCGTGCAGCAAAATCTGATGTTTTTCGCCAAGCTATTCGGAGTGAAGGAAAAAGAATATCGCAAAAGGCTGGCAGAGCTTTATCAGTTTTCGCGCTTAGAGCCTTTCAACAAACGCAGAGCCGGAGATTTAAGCGGGGGCATGAAACAAAAGCTGGCACTATCCTGTGCCTTGATCCACACCCCCGAATTGATCATCCTGGACGAGCCTACCTTCGGAGTTGATCCTGTATCGCGCATAGAATTCTGGAATATCCTGCATGAGCTTAAAGCCGAAGGCATCGGCATCATAGTTTCCACTCCCTATATGGATGAGGCAGAGCAGTGCGACACTGTAGCCCTTATCCACAAAGGGCAGATTTTGGATATAGGTAAGCCAGGCGATTTGTTGGCTGCCTGGCCCTTTAAATTATATACAGTAAATGGCAGCGATTTGGCTGAAATAAGAGCATTTTTGGCAGCCCAGCCAGAGATCAACAATTTGCAGCTTTTTGGTAGCGAAATCCACATTAGCAGTAATGAGGAAATCTCTTCCGACACATTTGCTGCATGGATGCAACAATGTGTATCGCTGAAACAGTGGAAGGCTATCAGCCCAGGCATGGAAGATGTGTTTTTGGAGATGATGAGCCATGATTGACACAGTTAATTTAACAAAACGCTTCGGCAATTTCACCGCAGTGGATAATCTGAATCTCAATATTGCAAAAGGGGAAATATTTGGGTTTTTGGGTGCCAATGGAGCGGGTAAAACCACTACTATCCGCATCTTGTGCGGATTAACCAAACCAAGCTCCGGAACTGCCACTGTAGGTGGATTTGATGTAAACAAACACAGCGAACAGATAAAAACAGTAATCGGCTATATGAGCCAAAAGTTTGCGCTGTACAACGATCTGAAAGCAAAGGAGAACTTAGCCTTTTATGCCAGTGTATATAGACAACCATTGCGAATAGCGCTGGAGCGACTGAATCCCTTGCTGGAAACAATGGGGCTTACAAGCATTCTAAACAGCTTTACCAGAGACCTGCCTATGGGCTATAAACAGCGTTTAAGCCTCGTGTGTGCGCTGGTGCATGATCCCCCCATCCTGTTTTTGGATGAGCCTACCTCCGGGGTGGATCCTCAAGCCAGGCGGGAATTTTGGGATATGATCAACCAGCTTGCCATAGCGGGTAAAACTGTGATCGTAAGCACGCATTTTATGGATGAAGCAGAATATTGCCACAGAGTGATAGTTATGCGCGATGGCAAGGAAGTAGCGATGGGAAACCCCACAGAATTAAAACAACTGCACCAAAGCAAAAATATGCAAGAATTGTTTCTTAAACTTGCAAGGGGTGAATAATGCCAAGCTCTGAACGTATTATCGCCATAGCTACCAAAGAATTACATCATATCATGCATGATTCGCGCACACTGATCATTCTGATCCTAATGCCATTGGTGCAACTGATTATCTTCGGCTATGCAATGAATATGGAGATTCGCCATGTACCTCTGGCAATAATAGATTATGCCCGAAACAGCGAATCTAAGAGTCTGCGCGAAAGCTTTTCGCATAGCGAGTATTTTTCTGTTTTTAGCCTGGAAGAAAAGCAACGTAACCCCGAACAATTATTCTTCAACCGTAAAGCACAAGCAATTCTTATTATTCCCCAAGGTTTTGGCGTTGATGAAGAAGATCTACAGCTACTCATCGATGCGAGTGAGCCGAACAATGCGCAGCTCATTCAAAGCTATGTAACTGGTATCATCAACAGCAATTTTGCCGTAGCTACACCCCTGGAAATAAAGCCT
>JAVEUB010000046.1:0-12887 GCA_034005785.1 Cloacimonas sp. (SeqCode)
TCTTGAATCAATTTGACCATTACTTTTACATCTTTCTGAGGCAAAACTATCAGCTCCTTAGGGTGGATACTTTTAAGGGTGACACGCCAATAATGAAAATTTACCCTATTTGTAGGGGCTTTTTTGCACTCGCCCAAGGTAGCTTAATACTCATTTTCATGTAAAAGCAGAGTTGGAAGAGGATAACATGCCTATTGCTTGCTACTTAGCCACCCACACACCATTACCTAAAAACTTCAATAAAAATACCACTAAAATTTGCCCATATTCTCTCACCCTATCCTCGGCTTTTACATGAAAATGAACATACCTCTAAATTTGGGCGCACGAGTATCGCGCCTCTATAGTTAAAGGTATAGATTTTCATTATTAGTGGCGAAAACGCAGTTTTCATAGATGTTTCTCTGCTTTTCTCTGCTTTTCTCTGTGGTTTAAAAAAAAGAAGCCTCACATTATCAGCAACTTAACTCCAAACTACCCCACTCCCTTGCGAAGCTCTCACAGGCGAAGCCTCTCACTGGCGAAGCCTCTCACAGGCGAAGCCTCTCACCTCTTCAGCAGCAGCCACATAAAGAAGGGGCAACCCAGAAAAGCGGTGATTACACCCACGGGTAATTCTATGGTTAGCAGGTGTTTAGCAGCCATATCGCATACCAACAGGAAGATGCCACCCATCCACAGAGAAAGTAAATAGATTTTACGCTGACCGGAAGGGACAAAAAAACGCACGATATGAGGGATGATCAAGCCCACAAAACCAATTATTCCTGCATAAGCCACGCTTACACCTATCACAAAGGAAGATAACAGAAAGATTGTCCTACGCAGCTTTAGCACATCAATCCCCAGGCTTCCGGCATAGATATCGCCGCTTCCCAAAATTTCTATGGCGGTGCAGCGAAAATAGAAATAAACCAGTATCAGCAGCGATACGCATAGCAGCACAAGAAAAGTGAACCACTCGCTTTGGCTGAAGATGTGCCCCAAATTTCCCATCAAGGTGCCCAAAATTAAAGCAGTATCCTCCAGATGCAGATACATAAGTAGCGAGATTCCGGCGGCAAAAAACATACCAGCGATCACGCCGGAAATTAACAGACGGCTACTATCAAAACGTCCTTTGGAGTTTGCCAGATTCCACACTAATAGCATGGTGCTGCCTGCGCCAATAAAGCCACCCAAGGGCATTAACAGAATGTACCCGGATATGCCGGCTAAAATGCTGCCAAAAGCTGATCCTGAAGAAATCCCCAGGATATATGGCTCGGCAAGCGGATTTGCAAGCATTTGCTGATAGATAGAGCCAATGCCGGCTAAAGCCATCCCTGTAAACAAAGTTAACAGTAAGCGCGGAATGCGTACCTGGCTGATGATATTGGCATCGGGACTACCAAGCTGCAGATACAAAAAGATGATAGCCGCACTGAAGAGCACCCAAATGGCTAATAGAGCACGATTCCTCAAGGTTTAGCCCGCCATGCATCAAATATCACCTGCAGCGCTCTGATGCCTTCTATGCAGCGCGGTGTGGCTCTCTGAATAAGATCGGGATTTATCTCCCTTTCAAAATAGATGCTCTTGCTTTGAATTGCAGGGATATCTTGCCAGCCTTTGCGGGAGATGATGTTTTGCAGCGTATCGCGCGAAAAGCAGATCATGATCTCTGGTTTAGCCTTAATTACCGCTTCAGGATTCACTCTGGCATAATCACGCTCCAAAGTGGGGAAGAGGTTGTCCCCTCCTGCTGTCTCGATTAGCTCGCCTACAAATGAGGCATCAGAAACGCTCATTAGTGGATCACGATAAATCTCTAAATAAACCCGGGGACGGGGTTTGTTTGTGTTCTTTGCCTTTAGCTCGGCTAATTCGCTGTCCATCTTCAAGTTCAAAGCCCTTGCTTCCGGTTCTTTGCCGATCAATTTGCCAATGCGCAGGATTTCCTGGCTAAGCATAGCCAGGCTTTTAGGGTAAACTACCTCCACGCGGTAGCCAAGTTTTTTTAAGTCTGCCGCTGCGCCTTCCTGTTCCAGTGCGCTGCAAAATATTATACCTGGCTTTACGGCAATAATCTGCTCTTTATTTATGCTGCTAAAGCTGCCAACGATGGGCTTGGAGGCAAGGCTGGAAGGGTAGTTACATTCTGTAGTAATCCCCACAATATCTTCCTCTGCACCAAGCTCACACAAGATTTCGGCCACTTCTGGCGATAACACCACAAAACGTGCAGTCTCAGCCTTGGGCTGTTGCTTGCATGATAAGCTTAGAGCTAAGATGGCTACTAAGCAAAGAAAATTCAAAAACTTCATTTATCCTCAGAACGATTACTTTATGGTTCTTACTGTAAAAAATGGGCTGTGGATGTCAAGAAGAAAAATGCCAGCTATTGTTCTGCTTGACAGATAAAATCGGTCGCACAAAGTGGTGAGAATAAAAATCCAGAGGGTTAAAAAGTGGAAAAGTGAAAAGTGGAAAGGTGGAAAAGTGGAAAGGTGGAAAGGTGAAAAAGGTGGAAAGGTGGAACACGTAGATAAATTGAGGTCAGATATTGAGTATGGCTCTGATAGAATCAGGCTACAAGACAGTACTAAACCAACGTGCGTTTACCCGTTCATTAGTGTGAACTCTCAACAGCAATCTGTTGTGTATGCGGTTGCATACAGCTTCATCAATGTTTACCCGTTCATTAGTGTGAACTCTCAACAGCAATCTTCCAACCTTGGGGGCACGCGAATCGCGCCTCCACAACCTTCAAAACTTCCACCCCTAACCACCGAAAGCACCGAAATCTCCTACAAACACACCTACACGCCCTCACTCCCACACACCCACACGCCCAAACGTCCACACACCCACACTCCCACACACCAACCTAAAAAGAGGAATATATGAAAATAACATCCCTTAGTTTGAATGATGACCTGCACAAAGCCGCTATTGCCGCTGCAAATGAAAGATGCGTTTTGGTGTTCCCCACCAGGAGTGCAGCAAACTATGCACGGCAAAGGGAAATGGATAACTGGCGGTTTGGCGATTGCACGTTCATTAGCATGGAGGATTTCAAGGAAGCCTTAATCTTGCCCGAAACCTCGGTGCTAACGGACGAAAAACGCTTATTGTGCCTATATTTGGTGATGGGAGAAGAGACCAGGGATTTCTTTCATATCCTTAAGTATGGGGATATTGTGCAATGGGGTAAGCATTTCTTTGATTTTTTTGAAGAACTTGCCGAAGAATGTGTGGAGGTGGATAGCCTGGCTGAATTGAAGGATTCAGGTGTGTTTCATCTGCAAATGTGGCAGGAGATTTATCTGGAGCGCATCTTGCAAATACGTGCTGATTATTACAGTTACATCACAGCTTTAGGCTTTACCGATAAGATATTTTTTCTTGGTAAGCCAAGTTTTTACTCTCCCTGGCAGCATTATACTATAGTGTTTGTGAACCAATACTACTACAGCGCGCTGGAAAAAGAGCTGATTACTTTTCTGGAGGAGCTGGATAACCAGGTATTGATACTCTATCACGGGCTGGAAGTGAACTGGAGCAATGGGAACTGGAAATTGCAAGATTTCAATCTGGAAGCCACCTGGAAGGATTTACTGAAAAAGCCGGAGATAGCAGTTATTGAAAGCGAAAATGAAGATCAAATGGCGCTGGCGTTTTTGGCTTATGCCGTGCAGCAGGGTAATGACAACAGACCTGGGGCGATAATAGACAGCAGTTTTCACCAAAAAAGCTACAGCCGCTATTTTGAGGCACGCCAGTTTCGCCTGCCGGAGTTCTATCCGATAGCCGATACAGGGCTATTCAAAATGCTTGCCGCTATTCAAGCGGGTCTAACGGCTATGCAGCAAACGGGTAGCTATCTGCCGGTATCGCTTTTGGCTAAGTTGCTTTCCACACCATGGTTTTTACCCTATTTTATTGCAGTGGATAAAACCTGGCAAACAAAGGACGCCTACGAAGTTATCCATGCCGAAATCTGGAGAGAGCTAAGCGTTTTTATCTCGCAAGATTATCTCTACGTTGATCTGCAGATGTTTGGCGAAAATGACCAATCTCTGCTGAAACGCGTGATGACAGCTTATCTGGGCTTGGTAGAGGCGTTTAGTAGGATTTCCTCCATCAAGATGCTTTGCGAGCTGATTGACGCTCCCAATGGTTTGCAAGTTGCAGCCCTGATAACAGAAAATGAGCGCGATTTTACCGATTTGCTGCCAGCTTTTTGGGCACGTGTGGCAAATTTCTCCGCTATCGAAACTTTGGAAATAATCCCTTCCTGGCAAGTGATATTCGGGGGGCAGAGCTGTGCCACAGGGATTATGGAACTGTTTATCAGCTTTTTGAAATCGGCTAAAATCACATACCACAGCGAAGAAAGCAAGATAAGAAAGTGGGAGATTACAAATCTGCTGGATGCGCGTAACCGCAGCTATCCACGAGTAGCCTTTTTCCAGATGATAGAGGGGATTATTCCCTCTAATCCTGCACCCGTATGGTTGTTCAATGAAACGCAAAGAGCGCGTTTGGGCTTAAAGAATTATACTGACATCCGCGCTTGGGAGCGTTATTACTTCTTCCGCTTGCTGCTAACTTCTGCCGAGGCAAGCTGTTTCACCTACCGGAATATGGATAAAGATATCGGACCCAGCTCCTTTGTGGGGGAATTGGAACAGTTGTATAAAGAACAGGAATTAAAGGTTTTACCCAAATTCACTTTTAGCATCCCCAGCAAGGCAATTTATACAGCTACATGCAAGCAAATACTTGCAGAAGCGGAAGATGCTGCACTCTGCGCTTTGGAAAAAACACCCGAGGCGGAGTTCTTCGTTATCCCCAGTGAACCAGAATGTGATTACAGCAAAGATAAAACCTTATGCGCTTCAGCTTCAAGTATTTTGCAACTTCTAAAAAACCCCTTTTTGTGGTATATCGAAACACGTTCGCACATCCAACCCAAAGGTTGGGAAGCACCTGAAACGATTGGTGCAAAGCTGTTTGGCAACATCATGCATGCCTATTTTTCCAGAATTTTGGGGGAATACCGGGGCAAACATACCGGCTTGGATAAGCTGGAAAGTATCTTTGGCAACCGTGAATTGTTGCAAAACGGCTTGGTGGAGGTAATCAATAGCAGGGATTTTCGATACCAGATTCCCAAGAATTACAATGCCGATTTCCTCAGCGAGATTATCTCGGAACGATTATCAGATTCGTTGTATCAGTTCTATACCGGGTGGTTGAAAATGCGTTTGGAGCGGAAAGCATTTACCTTGATCCCCGAAGAAGAGAAAATGACAGGTTTTGAGGAAAAGTATAAACAGCTTGGAACGGTGAAAGCCTTCCAGCACGATTTCATTATTGCCTTGCGTGGTAAGGCCGATTTACGCATCGAAACCGAGCATGAAGCGATGATCATCGATTTCAAAACAGGAAATCACGATTACCGGCAACTTGTTATCTATGAATGGGTTTACTATCTGCTGGATAACACCTTGCAGGAAGATGAAATTAGCTCTCGATTCTGGAATATTCTGGATCCCTCCAAGCCTGTGGATAAGATTGACCACGATAAACGCAGCAGACTGAAAGAAGATATCCTTAGCACGTTTCTGGATTGCCTGAACGAGGGCTATGGTTTCGGGAAAAAAGTAAGCGACCGGCAAAGACTGCAAAACATAACACGCACAGACCTGTATGTAAAGGAAAAGGAGGCTACCGATGCCCGAATTTAAGCATAGAATAATCTGCGCCAGTGCCGGTACCGGCAAAACCTATCGCCTTTCTTTGGAATACATTGCGCTGCTGCTATCATACTATGGGCAGGATGGCTTTAATATCGATGATATCCTGGCGTTAACCTTTACCCGCAAAGCCACTGCAGAGATTCGCGACAGGATTTTGGAGCATTTAGCGCTGCTTTTAGATAAAGATACTGTGGATGCAGGAGAAAGGGCTAATTTGCTGAAAAGCCTGCGTAGCCTGGTGCCTGCCCAAGAGGCAGAACTATCTGTAACCGAACGGAACTATCTGCTAAGTGCGCAACGGGAAATAGCTTGCGACAAAAGCCGCTTGCAAGTAATGACCATTGATGCCTATATCGGCAATATCTTCCGCAATATTGTGCGCCCCCTGCGCAACATAGAAAGCTTCGAGATCGATACCCAGGCTATTGAAAAACGGATGCCCTTTCTGATGAATCACCTGATGCAGCCGGAATTCAGGCATCGGTTAAATAAGCTGTTAAGCCGCAAGGTAAGCCGCTCGCTGGATGATTACGCTAAGTTTTTTGCTTCTTTAATCCGCTCGCGTTGGCTATTTTATATGATAACTAAGCGTCTGGATGTAGAGAACTCAAGCGGACAAGATAGAGTACGAGATTTGCAACCAATGACACAAGCAAGCTCGCTGCTAAAATGTTTCATGGATGCTATGGCTATGATCTTGGATACGGTAAACAGCGTGTGCCAGGTGCAACAAAAATATACGTTGCTGGAATACTTCAACACAGATATCCGTGCTTTGATTGGCGATAGTGGCATCAGTGCAGCCTCAATAATGCAAGCCTTACACCGGTATATCCAGAATCCTGCCCAAGCAGAAAAGCTGCTGGATACTCTGGATAAAGGGAATATCTATAACGGCAGCAAAATTAGTAAAGCGAAGTGTGCTGTGGAAAGGCAAGCCATGGACGAAGCACAGCAAACAGCGGTTCGTTTCCTTGCCGATTATCTGATGCAAGCTCTGTATGTGCCTGAACAAAATGAGATTATCGAGCTGTGGCAGATTATTCTGGCAGAATACGATAAGCTGATCTACCGCTATAAAAATATGACTTATGACGATATATCATGGTTTAGCTTTGAAGCGCTGTTCAGCGAAGACCCACCCTTCTTTGATGCCAAAAGTGAAATTTCCGCCACGGAATTCTACCAGTTTCTCAGCCATCGCACCCGGTTTTTGCTGATCGATGAATTTCAGGATACTTCGCTGATTCAATTCAATATCCTGAAACCGATCATCGAAGAGATTACTGCAGGCGAGGGTTCAAAACCTTTCGGCGGTTTAATCGTTGTGGGAGATGAAAAACAATCTATCTTTGGCTGGCGGGGTGGCCAGCGCGATTTGCTGCTGAAATTGAACAAAATTTTCCCCAGTTTACGCGATGTTCAGCCCGATATTTTGGATTCCTGCTGGCGTTGTGGGCCTACCTTGATGCACTTTGTAAACAAACTTTTCCAATCCCGATTAATTGGTGATTACCTGGATGAAAACAAGATGCTGTGGGATTACAAAATGATTAAAGGGGCTGGAATAAAGCATGAACCAGAGACACAAGTGGAATTTTGCCTGCGCAACTACAGCAAAACCATCGGGACCATGATGCGGGGCGATGAAGTGTATGCCGATTTTGTGGCACGCATGGTAGTTCCGGCTTTGGAACAAGATCCCGATGGCTCTATAGCAATTCTGTGCCGCAAAGGAAATGAACTGATTCAGATACAGCAGGCTCTTGACGATTGTGAAATCAGCAGCCTGTATCAGCCCGACCGCTCCATCTGCGTGCATGCACTGGTAAGCCCTTTGCTGGATTGGTTGCGGTTTGTGGCTTGGGGAGATTGGTGTGATTTACTGGGATTTTTGCGCTCCGATTACCTGCGGATTAACACACTTGTACTCAAGACCGCAGTGGATATTATTGCCAAACATGAAAAGCTAATCAAAAAACAAGCTACTTGGGAAGCCTGCGATTTTAGCGCACTGCCTATCGTGCAAACGTTGCTATCATTGGCAGAAAAGCACAGAGGTGCCTCAGCCTCGCAAGCGTGCCGCGAGATTATTGATCTCTGCCTGGGCACCAAAGACAAAAGCGAACGTGAGTATCTGAATTTGCACCGCTTTATGAACATCACCCACGAGTGGGATTTGAACAACAGCTCCGGAACGGCTTCCATACCGGATTTCCTGGCTTATTTAAGCGAAAACTTGGCTTCCGAAGATTTCAAGCAGGTTTCTGTTTCGGCAGGTGACTCTTTGCAATTGCTGACAATACACAAATCCAAGGGGCTGGAATTTAAGCGTGTATTTGTGTTTTACAATCTGTCTTCCGGGCACAGGAGTGATTCTGCTACTCTTTCCTGGGCAATCAGATATGCGGGGGAGGATTTCCACAATGTAAGTGATTTTGGTATAAGCTACCACTATCAGAAAATCCTGAAAGTAAGCAGCTATAAACATCTGTGGGAAGAAGAGCAGAAACGGGAACTGCTGGAGGAAATGAACAATCTGTATGTAGCTTTAACCCGTGCTAAAAGCAAGCTGCATCTGTATTTTTGCTACGAAGGCAAAGATGCTTGGGCAGATTATAGGGATAACCCCAAGCATGAAAACTTGCCTGTGCTGCTGTGTAATGCCTGTGTGGAACAATTCGCCGATGCAGAACCTGATGCCAGAGGTGTGTATAGCTTGCAAAGCATATTCCAGAAATCAGACAACGCCGCTGTGCCTGAACATAAGGATGCAGTTAACGAAAAGCAACAAGGTGCTAAAATTACAGCCGCAGACTACACAGTTTTGCTATCCAATCTTCCCCAAGCCAAAGAAGTAGATTGGAATGGACTCAAGAAAAACGACAACCCTGTGTATGTAAACTGGAAACAAACTTGGTTGGTGGATCACCCTAATCTGAAGGGTGATTTGATTCATTACTATTTTAGTTTTATTATCCGAAACCTGCCCGAAGAGCATAACTACGCCTTCAAAAGATGCGTGGCACGCTATGGCTCGCTGCTGCCTTACAACAATATTTTGCAGCTATTATCAGGTTGCCACAGCGAATGTGACAGCAATGCTTGGCTGTTTAACGAAAGCTGGGATAAAATCTACACAGAGTTTGAGTTAACTGGTGTAAATGGGCTGCAACGTATAGACAGATTGATGCTAAACACAGCTACAAAACACGCGTTGATTATTGATTTTAAAAGCGGTGAAGTGCATGACAAGCAGCAGTTGGAGAGTTATCGCCAGACTCTTTTGCGCATTCCGGTATTGCATGATTATAGTGTAGAGACGAGGTTTGTTAGGTTTTAGGTTTTAGGTGACAAGTGACAGGTGACAGGTGACAGGTGACAGGTGACAGGTGACAGGGGTTAGGTGACAGGGGTTAGGTGACAGGTTTTAGGTGTTAGGTGTTAGGGGTAAGCAGCGATATGTTACAGCCTGGAACACTGGATTTATCCAGTCGGTTCTGCCACATTTATGTGGCAGTGAGGCTTAGCCTGGGAATGTGGTTTATAAAAAAAAAGTTATTGCCATCATACTCACGGCCACATGAATGTGGCAGAACCAACCGGCTAAAGACCGGTGTTCCAACCGGCTAAAGACCGGTGTTCCACCCTTCCAACCTTCCAACCTTCCAACCTATTTAACAATCCTCGCATACATTTTGCCACCACCCGCACTACCAAAATATCCCAAACCTCCATGTACTCCTCCCTGCATATAGCCTTCGGGCATATAAGTATAGCGGTAATAGTTGTCGTCCACGATATAAAGCGAAATGCGGTATTTGCCATAGAACACAAAAGCTTGGCGGTAATCTTTCACGATCAGATAGTTATCGTCCATGCCATCCTGGATTTGAGATGTGTAACGCCCGATAAATTTGATCCGGCGAATGCTTTCTCCACCTGCGTTATATGCGTCTTCCATGCTTGCATCAGGATGCTCAAGACCAAATACAGGGGTGGTAAACTCCAGATCGGTGCTGAAATCTTCCAGACAATACAATTCTGCCATAAAATTGCAGGCACCGCTGAAAGCCCCTGTATTCATGGCAAAAGGATAATTCTGGTCGATAGCGGTATAGGGCATAGCGTTCATCCCTTCTTCTGTGAGGCTAAAGCCGTTTCCAAGCTGGTAATAATCAGGAACTAAATCTGCTATTGCAGGAACGGTTGTTTCAGCCCAGATCAGTTGCTCTTTTCCCGGGATCTGGATTTCGATGCGATATCGGTGTTCAGGCTGGATAATATGCTGAGCAGTGTCAATGTACTTTATCTTCATTTCCACAAGGTCTGGAACAGCGGTTAACATCCACTCATCTGGATCACTTAGGTCTGTAAGGGTAACCGCAGCATTGCTAACAAACAGAGAATAGGGATCAAAATCCTCAATTGTGGAGCTACGGGTAATGTAAACAGGGTGCTCGGTATTAATTGGCTGGCCGGCAATCAGCATAGCGGCTACGGTGTAAACATCACCTTCAAAACGTTCCGGGGCAGTGAATTTACTGCACGACATAGCCGTTATCAGCAGCAGCGGCAGCAGATAGCGTAAGTGCTTTACCATTTTACGTTTACTCCTATAAAGGGAAGCAGGGGAAACTGGGTGCTATCCTCTTCTTTCATTTCCAGGTTTCCGCTTTCGTTCATCAGAAGTGAATAATTGCGGGAACCTACATTTTTGCGGTTAAATACATTGATAACTTCAAGATAAGGCTCGATCGAACCCCAGCTTTTTTGCCACTCGTATTTTGTGCTAATATCCAGCCGCACGTATTCCGGTAGGCGGATGCGATCTTTATAGCTGTAGATAAGCTGAAAATCTTCTCCATCATAATAAATCCGTTCCGGCTTGTAACCCGGTTGGCCGCTGTTATAGCTGAAATTTAGCCCAATCTTGAAATCGCTACCCAATACCTGACGTCCGGTTGCCCTGGTCATATTGTAGGTTTGGACAATGCTTAGGCTATAGCTGCGGTCGTACTTGGGATAATATGCAGCCCCTTCCAGCGTCTCGGGATTAAGGTTAAAATCTTGCATGGTGCGCTTAGTTTTGCTTAAAGTGAAGCCAGTAAAGCCTTCCAAGCCTTTCCAATCATTGCGTAGCATCAGGTCTGCACCATAGGTGAAGCCAGTTCCCACATGAAACACATCGGAAAGCGTACCGGTTTGGTTGTCCCAACTGTAATCCGTGGCTACATTATACTCCAGCAGGTTTTTATAGGTTTTGTAGTACAGCTCTATATCGAAGGCAAAGGCTGCTGAATACTGTTTCTTGTAGCCCAGAATGTAGTGCAGGGAGCGTCCTGGTTTCATACTGCCATCAATGGGAAACCACACATCGAAGGGCGTGCTCATTTCCATGGTCATCAGCGTTAAATACTGATGATAGATGCCAAAATTGGCATACACGCTTTCTCCGATATCCATGTTTCGGCGTAAAGATATGCGCGGTTCCACATTGAAATAGCTGGCATCAGGAAGGTGTTCAAGATTCTTTTTCACCATCTTGTACCAGGCAAAGCGCAAACCTGGTTGCAGCGTCCAAAGCTCTGTTATATCCCAAACATCCTGCAGGTAAGCACAGCTGGTTAAGCTGCTTACATCCACATCCGGTAAAGCATTGGGATCGTATTGGTAAGAAGTGTTCATCTTCAGCCAGGTGCGGTTCCATTTTGTTTCAAAGCCGTAATCAAACTGGTGATTATTCTTGGGTTTATAGCTCATATTGGCTTTGGCGGTTAAATCGTGAATCCCATTCAAGCGTTCAAACACCGTTTGTCCAGTTTCGCCAACCTGATTAAAATTACTGGTAAACTCGCTTCCAGCAAACACAAACTGGGCAAAAAGCTGGGGATTGAAGATATGCACCATTTGCGTGGTGAATGTTTTATTGCCCCAATCCAGATTTAGCGTAGCTCCAAAATCGAAGCTAAGCTTGTCCCTTCCGAAATACGCACTGGCGGAAACTTTATCCTTGGGGCTGGCATCCCAATTCACTTTGGCATGGCCGTCGTAAAAATAGTAATCCGGCAATTCATCGTATAACTGCTTTATTAGCTCCAGATAAGTGCGGCGCAGGGATCCCATGTAGGAACCGCTTTGGCCAAACAAATGTAGCGGGCCTTCCAAAGTGGCACTGCTGGAGATTGCCGAAAGCCTGGCTATACCTTGATGGTGGATTCTGTTACCCTGGCGGTTGGTTACATCCAAAACGCTGGAGAGCCGGCCACCATATTTTGCCGGATAACCACCCTTAATCAGTTCCACGTTTTCCACGGCATCACTATTGAAGGTGCTGAACACACCTCCGAAGTGATTGGGATTATATACATCTATATCATCCAGAAGTATCAGATTCTGGTCCGGCGAGCCACCTCGCACATAAAGACCGGAGGAAAAATCGGATATCGGTGCTACTCCAGGAAGGGTTAACACCGCTCTGAAAACATCTGCTTCCAGGGGGGAAACAACGCTCTGAATCTGCTCTGTATTGCGGCGGATCAGGCTGTTACGAATCAAGGGACCTTCTTCATCGCTTTTTCCTGTTACCGTAATTTTACTAAGCTCATAAGCCTTGTTACTCATCGGCGCATCATAGCTAAGATTCTGGTTTTTATCGGTAATGCTAAAGGCATAATTGATTGTTTGATAAGATATTAGGCTAAGTTCCAGGGTGTAATCCCCCGGATTCTGGATGTTCAACACATAATAGCCTTTTTTATTGGTTTGCATGCCAACTTTTGTCTCAGTGATGCGCACGTTTACATATTGCAACGGCTCAGCACTATCTGCACGGGTTACGAAACCGCTAATCGTTGCGCTGCTTAAGTGGCAGACGATAAATAGAATCAAGAATAACAGGATATAGAATTTCATGGCATACCTCAGTTTGGAGCATTTGGAACAAGCTGGCTGAGTACTGATAAATGTCAAGTAATTCGTTGCAGACATTCCCCCATTTTTTTCCTTTGTTTCCGTTCTATCATTGTCATACCTGCCTCCGAGCTTGTGCGAAAACGTCTTTTTAGTCCCAGCGGGACGATATTTAAGATAGAAAATGGAAGCCCCAAGGAAGTGTATTGAGTCCTGTAGGGACGGCAT
>JAVEUB010000315.1:0-3098 GCA_034005785.1 Cloacimonas sp. (SeqCode)
CCCAACACCCCAAAACCCCAGCACGCCAGTACGCCAGCACGCCTTCACCCCAGCACTCCAGCACGCCAGCACTCCAGTACGCCCACACTAAATTATGAATAATATTAGTTTTCTCATCCTAATCGAAGCAATCGCTATTTTCGCCATTGCCCATCTTCTGATGCCGCTAAACATCAGGCTCTCCATGCGCTTAGGCATAATAGCCCATCCCAATGAACGCCGCATCCACAAGACTTCAATCCCGGAAGCCGGTGCGCTGTGCTTTGCCATCCCCATCATCATTTTCCAGGCTACTTTTGGCTGGTTAAGCGGTAACAGCGCAATGGGCAGAATGCTGTTCCAGCTTAGCTTAGTTGGCATTTTAGCACTGTTACTGGGGCTTTGGGACGATCGCTTTGAAAGCCGCGCCCGCTTAAAACTTCTGTGGCAACTCAGTTTGGCAGTAATCATGTATTTCATCGGCTACAGGGTGTTATATTTAACAAATCCTTTGGGCGAACACTTCATCCTGGGTTGGTTGGCGTTTCCTGTAACTGTTTTCTGGTATCTCATCGTGTTCAATGCCATAAATCTTATCGATGGCCTGGATGGTTTGGCCAGTGGCATCAGCATCATCGTGTGTGCCGTGCTGCTAACGGTTGGCATCAAGGAGCAAAACGAGCTGGTAATTGCCCTTTCCAGCTTTTTAATTGCCGGTAACGCTGCTTTTCTGCGCTACAACTTTTTCCCCGCCAGGATTTTTTTGGGCGAAACAGGTGCGCTGTTTATCGGCCTGAATATTGCCGCCATTTCCACAGCCGGTAGTTCGCAGTTCAAAGGTATCACCACCATGACCATGATGATCCCGCTAACCGCTTTGGCTGTACCATTGTTGGATGTGGTGCTGGCGGTTTTTCGCAGATTACGCGTGGGCAACATTTTTAAAGCAGACAAAGCGCACATTCATCACACTATGCTGGCATTTGGGTTTTCCCAAATGACAATTTCGATTATTGTATATATTGTCACCTTGCTGTTCGGGCTGATTGCCATCGGTTTTTCATTTTCATCCAAGAAAATCCTGTTTTCCGTGCTATTAGGCCTATTGGCATTAATGGTAATTTTAGCCTACATCTTTATGCGTCAGGAGAAAAAGAAATGAAAGTCAGATTACTAATCGCACTCCTCTTGGTGAGCTTAGCTTTGCCTGCTGCAACGTGGCAGACGTTTTCCAATACAGATCATGTTTACGATCTGCTACATAGTGGTAACGACCTCTATTTTTCCACTTGGGGCGGCGTTGTTAAATTGCACAGCTCTGTCCAAAACCCTTCCAGCTTAAGTGCATTCACCGAAGAAGCCACCATAAATACCGGTAGTGGCTTGGTCTCAAACGACATCCGCAACCTGGCTTACATAGATTTCTCGGAAAGCCTTTGGATGGGTTCTTCCGATGAAGGCATTTCTATCCTCGGGGCTTCTGGCATGCAACAATTGAACAGCAGCTTGGGTTTGCCTTCGCCCAAGGTTACGCGCATCATCGAAAACCAATCCACCATCCTGGTAGCCACTTCGAACGGGCTGGCTGTGTTCTATTATCTTCCCGGCGTAAATTTCCCCCTCATGTTGCACCAATACACCACAGAAAATACTGGCGGTGGTTTAGCCGGCAACAATATCGATGATATGCTGCTTGCCGCAAACGGGAATCTATACGTAGCCAGTTCGGCAGGCATCAGCTATATTGCTTTGGATTCTTTGGATATAGATTCAGCCTGGCACAGCTTGAACGGTAATGGCTCTCCCCTACCGGTAGGAATGGCTTCCAAATTATCCGCTAATGCTGATTATCTTACCATTGCTATTGATAGTAAGGTTTACCGTTACTCGTTTGAAACGGGAGCATGGCAGACTTACAGCACCCTTAATGGCTTAAACGGACAAAAGATAGCCTCGGTGCTGATAGATAACCAAAGCGAAATCTGGGCAAGCTATGGCACCTGGAACGAAGAATTACTGCTATATACCCGCAGCGATGACACACTGTTTACGGCAATCAGTCCCGATGGCTTAATAAAAAACTACCAGGCAAATGAGTCTGGCTTGGGGCATAACTCTATCCACCGCATCCTGTTGCATGGTGATAAGCTGTATCTTTGCTCCTGGGGAGATGGGGTTTACCAAAAATCTGGTGATACCTGGCTGAACTTCAAACCTTCCACTATCGGCTTTCCCAAAATCACCCAAATTGTTACCGACAAAGACAACAACCCATGGTTTGCCAGCGGCTATAATGATAACGATCCTGTCCGCAAAGGCACCATGGGAGTTAGCAAACTTACCGGAGAGCAGTGGCAAACCTTCAACATCGCTAATAGCCCCATTCATAGCGATAATGTTCTAACCGTGGCTGTGGATGCCAACAACCGCAAATGGTTCGGGGCTTGGGATAACGCCTACAACCCCAATTGGCAAAAAGGGATTTGTATCCTGGATGAAGAACAAAACGTGTGGAAACACATGGATTCCTACGGTCTGCGCACTTGGAATAACGAAACCGAAGCTTGGGGTCCATTCAATACCGAGCCTCAACACAAGCTTACAACTGCCACAATAGGCGGAATATATCCTGCTGCAGATAGCCTGATGATGGTGCTTTGCTACGATGGCGGTGTGAACGTGCTAAACACCAATGACGAAATAGTATCCAGATTCCGGCTGGACGGTAGCGTGCATCAGCGTATTTTATATGCTGCCTACAGCGGGGAGAAGTACTTCTTCGGAACTAATAATGATCCCGGCTTAATTGTGTGGGACGATGATTCTTTACCTGAAACCGGAGGGGCACACTGGGTAACTCCTGATCCGCCGGAATTGAGCAACTGCATCGTGTATGGCGTGGTAACAGTGGATACGCCTTATGAAGGGCGTCAACATTGGATTGCCGCCAGCACCGGGCTATATATGTGGAACAACGTATCCTGGTTCCGCTATGACACCATGATCAAGCGCTATAAATTCGATATATACAGCCGTCTCTGGGAAAATGAAACGCTTTACTATGTGGATGAAGAGCGTTTGTTTGGTTCGGTTCGCACCTATCCATCTTCTATCTACCT